>JBOIEI010000062.1:0-3366 GCA_050741055.1 Burkholderiales bacterium
GACGTGTTGAAACAACTGCGCGAGATCACGCGCCACCACGGCGTGCTGCTCGTGTTCGATGAGGTCGTGACCGGCTTTCGCATCGCACCCGGCGGCGCGCAAGGTCTCTACGGCGTGAAGCCCGATCTGACCACGCTGGCGAAGATCGTCGCGGGCGGCATGCCGGGCGGCGCGGTCGGCGGGCGCAAGGACATCCTCGACTGGCTCGACCACGAAGCTTCGTCCGCCGCCGGGCGCGAGCGCATCGCGCACGAAGGCACGCACAACGCGCATCCGCTGAGCGCGGCTGCCGGCATCGCCACCTTGAAGCTCATCCGCGACACCGATGCGTGCGAGCGCGCCAGTGCAACCGCGGCCCGTCTGCGCACAGGCTTCAACGAAATCCTGGAAGACGAAAACGTGCCTTGGGCCGTGTACGGCGCGCACTCGTTCTTCAACTTCTACACCAACCCGGACAACCGGCCGCTGCGCCCGACGAGCTTCGATGCACATGGCCTGCCGCTCGAGTGGTTCAAGTCCGACAAACGCGAGAGCCTGCTGGCGAAGATGCGCCTGGGCATGCTCGTGCACGGGATCGATCTCAAGGGCTGGCGCGGCGGCATCGTCTCGGCCGCGCATACCGCCGCCGACATCGAATGGACGCTGGATGCCTGGCGCAAGACCTTGCGCGCGCTGAAGGCCGAGGGCGATCTGGCGCCATCGCCGGCGCGTTAGCAATCCCTGCACGTCGTTCCCGCGCAGGCGGGAATCCAGAAGTGCGAAATCGCAGCCTACTGTCGATTCGAAGCAGGCGCTATTCCGCATTCTGGACGCGGCTGCCGGAACAGATGCAGCCGCGGCCGCCACTACTGGCTACACGACGCCGGTAGGAGTAGATTGCCGCCATTCCGTAGGAGGATGTTCGTCATGCACGACCTGGTCATCAAAGGCGGCGCCATCGTCGACGGCACCGGAGAGCCGAAATTCACCGGCGATATCGCCGTCGACGCAGGCGTGATCGCGCAGGTCGGTGGCACGGCCGCGTCGGCGCGCCGCGTGATCGATGCGAGGGGCGCGCTGGTCACGCCCGGCTGGGTGGACGTGCACACCCACTACGACGGCCAGGCAACGTGGGACCCGGTGCTCGCGCCTTCGTCGTGGCACGGCGCGACCACCGTCGTCATGGGCAACTGCGGCGTCGGGTTCGCCCCCGTCCGGCCCGAGCATCGCGAAGCCGTGATCGAGCTCATGGAGGGCGTCGAGGATATTCCCGGCATCTGCCTGCACGCGGGGTTGAAGTGGGATTGGGAGAGCTTTCCGCAATACCTCGATGCGCTCGAGCGGCTGCCGCGCGCGATCGACGTCGCCGCACAGCTTCCGCACCACCCGCTGCGCGTGTATGTCATGGGCGAGCGGGCGATCCGTCATGAAATGGCGAGCGCCGACGACATCGCCGCGATGCAGGTGCTCGCGGAGGAAGCGTTGCGCGCGGGCGCATTCGGCTTCACGACTTCGCGCACCGAATCGCATCGCACCACCCGCGGCGAGCAGGTGCCGGGGCGCTATGCGGCGAAAGAGGAGCTCAAGGGGATCGGTGCGGCGCTCGGTTCGGTCGGGCGCGGCGCCTTCGGCATGCTGAGCGACTTCGAAGACGAAGTTGCTGAATTCGACTGGATCAACGAGGTCGTGAAAAGCTCGGGGCGGCCGCTATGGTTTCTGCTCACCGACCGTGCGAGCGACCCGGAGCGCTGGCAACGCCTGATGGCCGGAACGCGACGCGCGCGCGCCGGCGGGGCTTCGGTGCGGGCGCAAGTGGCCGGGCGTCCGGTCGGCCTCATCCTGGGTCTTACCAATACGCTCAATCCGTTCATGGCCCGACCGAGCTTCGCGGCATTGAATGGGCTCTCGCATGCCGAACGGCTTGCCCGGTTGCGCGATCCTGCGGTGCGCGAGCGGATCCTGGCGGAAGCCACCGCCGACACGCTGCTCGCCTCGGTGCCGCCGATCCAGCGCAGCATGGCCACGCGCTGGGATCGCATGTACGTCCTCGGCGATCCGCCCAACTACGAGCCCGATGCGTCCGCCAGCATCGCCGCGATGGCGCAGCAGGCGGGCCAGTCGCCGCAAGCGTTCTGCTACGACTATCTCACCGGCGAAGACGGCACGCGCATGCTGTTCTTCCCGGTCACGAATTACGTGCATGGCGACATGGGGGTCGTACACAGCATGATCACCGATCCGGACACGCTGCTCGGCCTGGGCGATGGCGGCGCGCACTGCTGCGTGATCTGCGATTCGAGCATTCCCACCTTCATGCTTACGCACTGGGTGCGCGATCGTACCCGCGGACCGCGCGTGCCGTTGGAATGGGCAGTCAAACGCCAGACGAGCGACAACGCCGGCTACTTCGGATTCCCCGATCGCGGCCGGCTCGCACCCGGCATGAAGGCGGACATCAACGTGATCGACTTCGAGCGGCTGCGCCTGCACCCGCCCAAGCTCGTGCACGACCTGCCGGCCGAAGGCAAGCGCCTGGTGCAGCAGGTGGATGGCTACGAGGCCATCGTTGTTTCCGGCGAGCCGGTATTCGAGCGCGGCGTGGATACTGGGGCACGGCCCGGCAAGCTGGTTCGTGCCGGGGCGCGCTGAGCGTCGGGACCGGATCGACCACCCCGAGGTTATGATGACCGCCTGACGAATCGATCGAAGGAGGCGCGGGTGGATCTCGGACTCAAAGGCAAGGTGGTCCTCATCACCGGCGGCAGCAAGGGCATCGGGCTCGCCTGTGCGCGCGCGTTCGCGGCCGAAGGCGCGAAGGTCGCCATCGCGTCGCGCAGCCAGGAGAACCTGGACCGCGCGCGGGAGGAACTGAAGAAGGAAGGCGTGGAGGTCTTCGCCGTCGCGGCCGATCTCACCCAGGCCGAACCCGCGATCGCGATGGCCGCGGCGACCGAAAAGGCGCTGGGCCCGATCGATGTTCTCGTCAACTCGGCCGGCGCAGCGAAGCGCCATTCGATGGACCAATACGACTCGCATGCCTGGCATCACGGCATGGAATCCAAATTCTTCCCCTACGTGCACGCGATGGACGCGGTGCGCGGCTCGATGGTCGAGCGCAAGAAGGGCGTGGTGGTGAACATCGTCGGCACAGGCGGCAAGCGCGCGCAGCCCACGCACCTTGCAGGTGGCGCAGCCAATGCGGCGTTGATGCTGGTGACCGTCGGGATGGCGAACGCGCTCGGACGCCACGGCATCCGCGTGAACGCGATCAACCCCGCGTCGACCTATACCGGGCGCGTCAAGCAGGCGCTCGTGCTGGAAGCGAAGGACAAGAAGATCAGCGAAGAGGAAGCCTTGAAGCGCCTCGAGGCGGCGATTCCGTTCGGC
>JBOIEI010000063.1:0-2938 GCA_050741055.1 Burkholderiales bacterium
CCTTCACCCCGCGCGACGAGAAGGCGGTGAAGACGGCCGCGAGCACCCTGCGGCGCAATCCCAAGCTCGATGTCGAGCGGGCCATCACCGAGCTCGCGGTGGGCGAAGCATTGGTTTCCCTGCTGGACGAGAAAGGACGGCCGCAAGTGGTCGAGCGTGCGCTGATCGCCCCGCCGGGCAGCCGTATCGGCCCGGCCACGGCGCAGGAGCGCTCCACGACTCTTGCCGCCTCGCCGATCCGCGCGCACTACGCGCAAAGCCTCGACCGCGAGTCCGCGTACGAGCGGCTCAATGCACGCCAACCGGCCACCGCGCCGAAGATCGAAGCACCAACCCAAAGCGAAGAATCCGGCGGCGGCTCTCTGCTCGATCAGTTGGGTGGAATCTTCGGTGGCGGCAGCGAGAGCACCCGCCCCACCCGTTCCAGCGGCCGCTCGCGCGAAGGCGTGCTCGAAGCGGCAGCCAAGAGCGCCGCTCGGGCAATGGGCTCCGAGATGGGACGCCAGATCCTGCGTGGCGTGCTGGGCTCCATCCTGGGCGGCAGCCGCCGGCGCCGTTGAGCGCCTCGGAGGCGCGCCGCGCCGCGCACTACGTCTGGAGCGGGATCGCGCTAGTCCTGGCCGCCTCGGTCGGCTTTTCGGCGCGCGGCGTGCTGGTAAAGCTCGCGTATCCCTACGGGGTGGACGCGGTCACCTTGATGACGTTGCGCATGATCTTCGCGCTGCCCTTCTTCGTCCTGATGGCGATACTGGCCGGGCCACCGCCGACGCCGATGCGTCGCGCCGATCTGGCCATGCTGATTGGCCTGGGTTTCATCGGCTACTACTTGTCGAGCTATCTCTCATTCCTGGGCCTCATCTACGTGCCGGCGAGTCTCGAGCGTTTGCTGCTCTATCTGACGCCCACGCTGGTGGTTCTGATGTCGGCCCTGGTCTTCAAGCAGCGGGTGCGCCGGCATCACGTCGTCGCGCTGGCGATGACCTACGGCGGCATCATGTTGGTGATGGGGAACAGCCTGGTACTGGCGCAGGAGCCGCAGCCGCTGCTGATCGGCGGCGCGCTCGTGTTCTGCAGCGCGCTCACGTATGCCGCCTACCTGATCGGCAGCGGTACGATCATCCCCCGGCTCGGATCGCTGCGCTTCACGGCCTACGCTTCGGGCACCGCGTGCCTGTTCGTGATCGCCCAGTTCACGCTCACGCGCGAGCTTGCGGCACTCGATCTGCCGCTGGCGGTATATCTCTATGGACTTGCGATGGCGGTCGTATGCACCGTGTTGCCGACCTGGATGATGGCCGAAGGCATCGGGCGCATCGGCGCGAGCCAGGCGGCGATCGTGAGCTCCATCGGGCCGGTGTCGACGATCGTGCTGGCCGCCCTCGTCCTGCACGAGCCGATCACCATCGTGCAGGTGTGCGGGGCCGCGCTGGTGCTCGCGGGCGTATGGCTGGTCGGTGCCAAGCGCGAGCCGGCCCCGGCGCCGGCCCCGAAGACGGGGTAGGCGGCTATCCCGGCCGGCCTGGTGAAAAAATATCGGGCTAGCTGCCGCGCCGGGCGGGTGTCTTGGCAGCCGGCTGGCCGGCGCCCTTCTTCGCCTTGTGCGGGCGGCTCTTGCCGTAACTGCCTTTGAAGATCTTGCCCTTGCGGGTGCGTGCGTCGCCTCGTCCCATGTCCACTCCAGCTATGTCGGTGTCGCGCACGCTCGGTGCCGCGTGCAGCCGGCCGATGATAGGCACCTTGCCGGCAAATGTCATCTCTGCTCTGCCCGCTCGCGCTCGGCACCGCGATTCACGCTCCGAGGTGTTCGACCTGGAAGCCGCGCACGTCGGGATCGCGAATGCCGAGAAAAATCGGCGCGGCATCGCGGCGATGGATGTTGATCTTGGCGTTGAACATGCGCCTCAGGACGCCGTGCTTGTCGAGCGCCGCATACCGCGATATGCCGAACGAATCGCCCGAGTGTCGCGGCCCGGTGACGTAGCAGCGGATCTCTCGCACCACTTCGCCTGCCATGCGCAGCCCCGCCAGGTCGTGCACTTCCTGTTGCATGCGCCGAACGAAATCCGGAGCGGCCGGCAGCGTTGGCGAAACGTCCGCGAACGCAGGCATTGCCGCGAAGTCGCCGATCAGGATCTGCCCCGGCATGGCGTTTTCGAGCATGCGCGCAAGGTCGATGGTGACCTGGCCGACGAGATAGCTTGCGGCCGAAGGCGCCAGGCCCTCCGGTTGAAAGAACTCGTAGTGCGCGCCGACGTGAAACGCACAGCGAAGCTGCGGAACCACGCGCGTGCGCGCCTTGGCGCGCGCAATCGCATTGTCCGCGAGCAACAGCAGCATCAGCTTGTACAGCGTCACGTTGGCCTGGGCATCGGCCGTCCGATTCCAGATGTAGAAGCCGTCGCCGGTGGGGCTGCGTGCGAAGCGCGCGCGCACGCTACGAGTGGCGAGCTTGTCGTAGGCCGAGTTGATCGAATACGACAGGCTGTTGAGCAATGTCGCCTGCTCGATCGGCGTGTAAGTCGAGAAGGCGACGATATCGAGCAGCATGACGGCGCGGTTGTGGAACAGCGACACGCTGTAGCGCCGCACCAGCGTATCGACCAGCTCGGCGTCCAGGTCGGCAAGCGGATCGAACGGCAGTGTTCGGATGACGGGCTCCACCCCGAGCTTCGAGGCAACGGTGGCGAAATGCCGTGCGGCTGCCTGCTTGGGCCCCGACACCAGAGCGTCGATGAAGGCGCCGGGATCGGTTTCGCCGGCGATCGGCCGCACGCCACCGACGTATTCGGCCAAAGCGAAGTGGGGAAACTGCAGCAGCGAAATCTGCCGGCCTTCGGCTGTCCACAGCACGACGACCTGCTCGCCCAGGCGCCAGCATTCGTACAGCAGATCGTCCAGCCGCGCGATGCGCTCGCGCGCATCGGCTGCGCCCGCTCCG
>JBOIEI010000064.1:0-2870 GCA_050741055.1 Burkholderiales bacterium
GCGTACGAATTCATCCGCATCGCGGCCTTCGGCGTCTTCGCGTCGCACCGAGCGCGTGCTTCCGTCCTTGAACCTGACGGTCAACCCGCATTGCTGCGACAACGAATCCAGGCCGGGGACGGCCACGGCATTCACACGGGCGACCAGTTGCTGCAATTCGGGACGCGCCACGTTCTCTTCGTTGAAATGGCGCAGGCTGATCGCGCCGTCGGCAAGCGCCGCCGCGAGCGTGTACTGGATGCTGAACTTGCCTTCGAGACCGTTGCTGATCTTGGGGCGGTTCACATGCGTGATGCGGCGCTGATTCATTGCGATCGTGATGGTGTCGACATCGGCCGCACGTAGTGGCTCGCCACGTATGAGGTCCAGTGCCGCGTCGATCGGCGCGTGCGTCGAGCCGCAGGACGGGTACTTCTTGAACTTGAGCCCCGAGCGCATGATCTCCATCTCGTCGCCGAAGCTCGAGACGGCCTCGGCGCGATAGTGACCCGCGCCGTTGTAGACCTCGAAGAAGCCCTGCTTGCCTTCGAGCGCGAGCGGGTTGGCGGTGAATCCGGCGGCAGCGAGTTGCGCGCACAGCACGCCGTTTCGGCTGGCGTGCCCGACCTGCAGGGGCTTCGCCATGGAACCGAAGTTCGCCTTGACCCCCGAGGCCATGGAGGCGGCGAGCGCCAGCGCATGGAGCGCCTGGTCCTCGGAGAGGCGCAAGAGGCTTGCCACCGCGGCGGCGGCACCGAACACGCCCAGGGTCGCCGTCGGGTGCCAGCCCTTTTCATAGTGCTCGAAGTGCACGGCTTGCGCGAGGCGCGTGGCGACTTCGAAGCCGATGACATACGCTTCGAGAATTTCGCGTCCGCTGCGGCCGAGCTCCTCGGCGACGGCGAGCAGCGCCGGCATCAAAGTCACGGTGGGATGCCCGCCCAGCACGAAATTCGAATCGTCGAAATCGAGCGCATGACCGGCCGTGGCGTTGGCCATTGCCGCATCGGCCGCACTGACTTGCGCGCCGCCCGTTATCACCGTAGCGCTACCGCGTGAAGTGGCCGCAACATGCCGCGCGATAATTTTCGATACCGGCTCGACACTTCCGGCGATGGTGACGCCCAGCACATCGATGAGCGCATGTCTCGCCCGCGTGATGGCAGCGGGCGGGATGCGGTTGCCGGGTGTGCGGGCGACGAATTGAGCGAGGGTGGTCAGATGGGTCATGGTCGCGACTCTCCTCCATGCAGCATGGCGCGCAGCGCCGATTCGAGCTCGCGCCGCGGATCGGCACCGACGATCAGGACCGGAATGGGATTCATGTCGTCTCCTCTGCTCGCATTGCGCCGTCATCATAGCGCAGCGACTGCGAGTGCGCGGACCCGAGCATCGCTTGAGCGCACCCCTGCGCCGGCGCGCTTCGAAGGCATGGCGCGGCAACACGTACGAGCGCCGGAAACAAGCCCGATACAAATCGAGATCGGGTGGAAATAAGAGGAATACCAGGCGCGCGTAGGCTGCACCGGTCGCATTCGCTGCGAGTCCGCCATCACGGCTCACGGCGCAGCGTTCATCGAAGGGCGGCGCGTAAGTTGCCGCTCGAACTCATGAGGAAGGAAAAACGCCATGATCCGATCCGCTTCCACCCACGTTGTCACAATCATCGCCGCATGCGCGTTCGCTTGGCCGCTCGGTGCTTCTTCGCATTCGGAATCGCACGCCGCGCAGCACGCTACGGCCGCGCAGCCCAAGGCGGCCATCCCGCTCTACCAGAATCTCGGCGATCACCATTACGCCATCACCACCCGCAGTCCGAAGGCGCAGCGCTACTTCGACCAGGGCCTGCGGCTCTACTACGCCTTCAATCACCAGGAGGCGATCCGTGCGTTCGAAGAAGCCGCGCGGTTGGACCCCACATGCGCGATGTGTCCTTGGGGGATTGCGCTCTCGCTCGGTCCGAACATCAATGTGCCCATGGATGCGAAGGCGGCCAGCGCCGCGCATGCGGCAATCCGCAAGGCGGTCGCGCTTGCTCCCAATGCAAGCCCGAGGGAGCAGGCGCTCATTCATGCCCTTGCGAACCGTTACGCCGAGGTTCCGCCCGAGGACCGGGCAGCGCTCGATCGGGCCTACGCCGAGGCACTGGATGACGCGGTGCGCCGCCACCCGCAGGACCTCGAGGCGCGCACGCTCTACGCCGAAGCGCTCATGGATCTTTCTCCCTGGAACTACTGGACGCGCGAAGGCAGGCCACGCGAGCACACGCTCGAGCTTCTCGCCCAGCTCGAGCACGTCATGCAAGCGAACTCGGATCATCCCGGCGCCAATCACTTCTACATCCATGCCGTGGAAGCGGTTCAGCCCGAGCGCGCCGTGGCGGCAGCCGAGCGCCTGGTGGGCTTGATGCCCGGCGCGGGCCACATCGTGCACATGCCCGGCCATATCTATGTGCGGGTCGGCCGCTATGCCGACGCCATCAGGGCGAACGAGCACGCCATCCATGCCGACGAAAGCTATATCCAGGATCAAAACCCGGCCGCTGGCGTCTACATCGCGGGCTACTATCCGCACAACTACGATTTCCTCGCCTTCGCGGCTGCCATGATCGGGCGGCAGGAGCAGGCGATATCGTCGGCGGAAAAGATTGCGACGCTGGTTGCGCCCGAAATGTTGCGCGCCCCCGGCATGCTGTTCACCCAGAACCATCTCACCCGGCACTTGCAATTGAAAGTGCGCTTCGGTCTCTGGGATGAGATTCTTCAGGTGAAAGGGCCGCAGGCGGACCTGAAGCATGCGAGCGCCATGTGGCACTACGCGCGCGGCCGTGCGCATGCCGCAAAGGGCATGATTGCAGCCGCGCAATCCGACCTGGTGCGCGTGCGTGCCGG
>JBOIEI010000065.1:0-3991 GCA_050741055.1 Burkholderiales bacterium
ATCCGACACGGCGGACCGCGACACATGAATGGGCTGAAGCGCACGGCGCGGTGTTCGAGGATGTCGGCCAGTGGAAGCGCGCCTGGTATTACCCGCACGCCGGCGAAGCCATGCACGCGGCCGTGCAGCGCGAATGCCTGGCGGTGCGACGCGCCGTCGGAATACTGGACGCAGCCACGCTCGGCAAGATCGACGTGCAAGGTCCGGACGCGGCCGAGTTCCTGGATCGCATCTATTGCAACCCCGTGCGCTCGCTGCCGATCGGGCGCTGCCGCTACGGGATGATGCTCGGGCAGGATGGCATGGTGTTCGACGACGGCGTGATCGCGCGCCTGGCCGAGCAGCATTTCGTGCTGACGACAACGACCGGGGGCGCGGCGCGCGTGGCTGCCTGGCTGGAAGAATGGCTGCAGACCGAATGGCCGACGCTGCGAGCGTACTGCACGTCGATGACCGAGCAGTATGCGCAGATCGCCTTGAGCGGGCCGCACAGCGCAGAGCTGCTGGCGCCTCTTTGCAACATCGATGTTCGCGCCATGCCGTTCATGTCGGTGCGAACGGGCGAAGTGGCCGGCATCGCGGCGCGCGTCTTCCGCCTCAGCTTCGCCGGCGGGTTGGGCTACGAGATCGCCGTGCCGGCCGGCCGCGGTTACGAGCTGTGGACGACGCTCACGGGTGCGGGAGAGCGCTTCGACATCGTGCCCTACGGCACCGAGGCGATGCACGTGCTGCGCGCGGAGAAGGGTTTCATCATCGTCGGCCAGGAGACCGACGGCACGGTGACGCCCATCGACTTGGGACTCGACCGGCTGGTGGCAAGCGACAAGTTCTTCATCGGCAAGCGTTCGTTGGCGCGACCGGATGCGCGCCGCACCGATCGGCGCCAGCTGGTGGGCCTGCTGACCGAAAACCCGGAACAAGTGCTGGCCGAGGGCACGCAGCTCGTCGCCGAGCCGCGGGCGCTGCTGCCGATTCCGAAGCAGCCCGTGCCGATGCTCGGCTACGTGACCTCGAGCTATTTCAGCCCCACCTGCGGGCGCTCGATCGCGCTCGCCCTGGTCGAGGCCGGCATCGCGCGCATGGGCGAGACGCTGTACGCGCCGCTCGCTTCGGGCTGCGCGAAGGTGACATTGACCGCGCCGCGTTTCGTCGGCGATTCGGGCGAGGCATTGCATGGCTGATGGCGGGCAGGCGCGCCGCTTCGCCGGCCGCAATCTCGCGATCGAGGAGCGCCCCGGCCGAGCCTGCATCGATTTGCGCGGCGTAGCGACGAACCTGCGCTTCGTCCGTGCGGTGGAAAGCGTCACCGACCTGCGCCTGCCGCTCGAGCCGGGTACTTCGGCGTCGGGATTGCTCGCCTCGATCCTCTGGCTGGGACCCGACGAATGGCTCGTACGAAGTGACACCCAATCCGGCGAAGGCCTCACGGCAAGCCTGAGCGCTGCCTTGCGCGGTATCGACTCGGCCGTGGTCGATGTGAGCCACGCCCGCATCGTGTATGCTGTCGGCGGCTCGAATGCGCGCGCCGTGCTGGCCAAAGGTTGTCCGCTCGATCTGCATGAGCGGGTATTCCCGGCCGGCGGTTGCGCGCAGACGCTGCTCGCCAAGGTGCCGATACTCGTCCACCGCGCTAGCGCCGAGCCGACGTTCGAAATCCATGTCGCCCGCAGCTTCCGCGACTACGCCTGGGCCTGGCTGCAAGCGGCTGCCTCGGAATACGCCGCCGAGGCAGGCGACGTGTAGTGTCCTTGTCGGCGGATTGCGATGGGTTGGTGGATGCGTACGATAGGCTGGGTCGCACTGCTGGTGCTGATCGTTCCGGTGCTGGCCTCGACCGGGTGCACGTTGTTCAGCAAACCCGGCGACTGGCGCAGCGCCCGGCGCGATACGTCCAGCCAGGCGCCCGACCCGGCCGCCATCCCAGAAGCGATCGTCCAGGTCTATGCCGCGCGCACGGTCGGCTGGAAAGGGGCCTTCGGCGTGCATAGCTGGATCGTGGTGAAGCCATCGAACGCCAAGCGCTACACGCGCTATGAGGTGGTCGGCTGGGGCGTCATGCGCGGTTACCCGGCGATCCAGGTCAATCGCACCGGACCGGACAACTACTGGTTCGGCGCCGCGCCGGAGAAGCTGGTGGAGCGGCGCGGTCCCGGCGTGGACGCGATGATCCGGCGCATCGAGGAGGCGGTGAAGACCTATCCGTATCCGGACAGCTATCGCACCTGGCCCGGTCCCAACAGCAATACGTTCGTCGCGCACATCGGCCGAACCGTTCCCGAGTTGCGCCTGGATTTGCCGCCGACCGCCATCGGGAAGGACTTTCTCGCCAACGGCTCCATCGTCGCTACGGCGCCCAGCGGCACCGGGTACCAGGTCTCGTTGTACGGTCTGCTCGGCGTGACCGGCGCGCTGGAGGAAGGCATCGAGCTCAACGTGCTGGGTCTGTCGTTCGGCCTGGACTTCAACACGCCCGGCGTGCGGCTGCCGGGGATGGGAAGAATCGGATTACCCCAATGAAGAACGAACGCACGGAGAACGAACGCACGGCGAAGGAACACGCGGCGAAGGAACGCACGGCGAAGGAACGCACGGAACGTTCCCTGCCGGAGGCTGGGCAGGAAAGGCGGCACTACGGCGTCAAGGCCTATCTCAAGGAATCGTTCCTCAATGCCGCCGATGCCCGGCCGCTGCGCATCCTCGCCGAGTATCTAGAGCCCAGGAGCCGGCTCGGCCGGCATCGCATCGAGGACACGATCGTATTCATGGGCTCCGCGCGGGTCATCTCGCGCGAACAGGCGCAGGACGAGCTGCGCGCCGCCGAGGACGGGAAAGGCGATCTCGAGCGCGCGCGCACGCAGCTCGCGATGTCGCGCTACTACGAGGATGCGCGCGAGCTGGCGCGGCGCCTGACCGAGTGGTCCAAGCAGCTCGGCGACGACGATCGTCGCTTCGTCGTCTGCACCGGCGGCGGTCCCGGCATCATGGAGGCGGCCAATCGCGGCGCTGCCGAGGCCAAGGGCATGAACGTTGGGCTCACCATCTCGATCCCGGTGGAGGAGTTCGACAACCGCTACGTCACGCGCGAGCTGTCATTTCACTTCCACTACTTCTTCATGCGCAAGTTCTGGTTCGTCTACCTGGCCAAGGCGCTGATCGTTTTCCCCGGCGGCTTCGGTACTTTGGACGAGCTGTTCGAGGTTCTGACCTTGCGGCAGACGCGCAAGATGCGCAAGCACCTGTCGGTGGTGCTGTTCGGCTCGCAATACTGGGACGAGGTGATGAATTTCGATGCGCTCGTGCGCCACGGCACCATCAATGCCGAGGACGTGAAGCTCTTCCATCGCACCGATTCGGTCGACGAGGCATTCGATATCGTGATGCGGGATCTCACGCGCTACGCCATGGCCGAGCGCGGCGCGACGCTCTGACGCTGCGGCGTCGAGCCCGCGCAACGTTTTCCCTCAGTTGACCCGGATGTTGGCCTCGCGGATGACGCGCGCCCACTTGTCGGTTTCCTCGCGCAAGAAGCGCGTGAATTCCGCCGGCGTGGTCGGCGCGGCATCCAGGCCCACCTTGGCGAAGCTCGCGCGGATGTCGGGCATCCGCAGCACTTTCACGATCTCCGTGTTGAGACGTTCGACGATCTCGGGTTTGACACCCGCGCGCGTGAACATACCGTACCAGGTGATGACGACAACCTCCGGCATGCCGGCTTCCGCAGTGGCGGGAACCTTGGGTATCGAAGCAACGCGCTCGGGTGCGAGCACGGCGAGACCTCGCATGCGTCCCGAATTGATGAAAGGAATGGTGGCCGGCACGGTGGAAACGACCATGTCCACCTCACCGCCCAGCATGGCGGTGAGCGCCAGCCGCGGCAGCGCAAGCGGAAGCATCGGCCGATGATTGCGCACACTTTCCTGCTCACGTCGAAGCTGCAGCTGGTCCGCGGTTTGCGTGCTCGCTTTGCCCGGCTCGTTGCGCTAATGTGCGG
>JBOIEI010000066.1:0-2166 GCA_050741055.1 Burkholderiales bacterium
ACATGGACTACACCGGCTGCGGCACCACGCTGAACATGCAGCACGCCCGGCCGCTGCAGCTGCTCATGGACAGCCTGCGCTACTGGGTGACGGAGATGCGGGTCGACGGCTTCCGCTTCGACCTCGCCTCGACCCTCGCGCGCAGCGGCGCGCACCTGTTCGACCGCAACGGCGCTTTCCTGTCGGCGGTGCGCCAGGACCCGGTGATCTCCCAGGTGAAGCTCATCGCCGAGCCCTGGGACGTGGCCGAGGGCGGCTACCAGCTCGGCAACCTTCCGCCCGGCTGGGCGGAGTGGAACGACAAGTACCGCGACACGGTGCGCTCGTACTGGAAGGGCGAGGGCGGCGTGATCGGCGAGGTGGCGTCGCGCCTTTCCGGGTCGAGCGATATCTTCCTGCCCGCCGGCCGCGCGCCTACGGCGAGCATCAACTACGTCACCGCGCACGATGGCTTCACGCTGCAGGACCTCGTCAGCTACAACGACAAGCACAACGAGGCCAACCTGGAGGGCAACCGCGACGGCTCGGGCAACAACCGCAGCTGGAACGGCGGCGTGGAAGGGCCCACTACCGACGCCTCGGTTCTCTCCTTGAGAGAAAGACAAAAGCGAAATCTCCTCGCCACGTTGATGTTCTCGCAGGGCGTGCCGATGCTGCTGGCGGGCGACGAGCTCGGACGCACGCAGCGCGGCAACAACAACGCCTATTGCCACGACAGCGCGCTCTCCTGGGTGGATTGGGAATTGGATGAAGCCGCGCGTGCGTTCGTCGCGTTTACAAGTAAATTGATTCAACTTAGAAATCGGCACGCGCTTTTCAGGCGGCGCACGTATTTCCGCGGGCGCGCGGTGCGCGACCCGGAGATGAAGGATATTTCCTGGCTCAATCCCGACGGCGCGGAAATGAGCGATCACGACTGGAACAAGGCCTTCGCGCGCTGCCTGGGCGTGCTGATCTCGGGCCGCGGCCTCACCGAGCGGGACGAGCTCGGCCGGCTGGTGGAGGATGACGACCTGCTGCTGCTGCTCAACGCGCACGACGATGCCATCGCGTTCGCCCTGCCTGCCGGAAGCTGGCAGCTGCTGCTCGACACCAGCGACCAGCCGTTCCAGGGGAGCAGCAACTACACGCTGCAGGCGCGCTCGCTTGCGCTGCTCGTCAAACCCAACAGGTCAGGCCCAGCTCGAACGGATGAGTGAGCAGCTCGTGCCGCGGGAAGATGCGGATGCGGTAGTCGAGCCGGCCGGCGAGGCCGGGCCTGAGGTCGAGCCGGAAGCGCTGCTCGCCGCTATCCAGGGTGCCGTCGGCCGCAAGCTCGTGGCTGTGCTGCACCACCGGCGTCTCGCGTAGCCCGCGCGTCAGCAGCAGCTCCACGCACACGTCGGCGGGCGAGAGCCCGTTCAGCTTCACCGCGATCTCGACCGGTATGCTGTCGCCGAACGCGATGCGGCCCTTCGGCGTATCGAGCCGGCGCGCCGCCACCCCGGACCAGGCGGCGCGCACCTTCGCTTTCCAGGCAGCCACCGCCTTGGCGCCCTGGTAGGCGTGCTCGGCGTACTTGCGTCCCTGGCGCGCCGCCGGGAGATAGTACTTGGAGACGTATTCCCCCAGCATGCGCGAGGCGTCGTAGCGCGGCAGCAGCGAGGCCATCGAGCGCTTGGCGAGGCGGATCCATTCGGGCGAGTAGCCCCCGTTCGAGCGGTTGTAGTACAGCGGCACGACGCGGTCCTGCAGGATCTCGTACAGCGTGCGCGCTTCTTCGCGGTCGCGGCGCTGCGGCTCGAGCTCGGGCGAGCCGGGCTTGATGGCGAAGCCGTTATCCCCGTCGTAGCCCTCGTCCCACCAGCCGTCGCGGATCGAGAGGTTCAACACGCCGTTCATGCCGGCTTTCATCCCCGAGGTGCCCGAGGCTTCCAGCGGATACACCGGGTTGTTGAGCCACACGTCGACCCCCGACACCAGGCGGCGCGCAAGGTGCAGGTCGTAGCCTTCGAGGAACAGGATGCGGCCCTCGAACTCCGGGGCCTGCGACATCTGCGCGATGGCGCGGATCAGGTCCTGGCCGGGCTCGTTGGCCGGGTGCGCCTTGCCGGAGAACAGGAACAGCACCGGGTGCTCGCGGTCGGCGGCGATGCGCTTCAGGCGCTCCATGTCGTTGAACAGCAG
>JBOIEI010000067.1:0-5764 GCA_050741055.1 Burkholderiales bacterium
CACGAAAGCCGGCTGGTGGTGGCTCACGGCCGCAGCCGCAGCACTCACGGCGACTCTCCTGGTGCTGACGATGCCCGATCCGCGGTTCGGTGCCGGTTTCGTGCTTGCCATTCTGGCGATACTGGGCTTGCTCGAAGCCGTAGTGCGCCTGCTGCGTGTCGTCGCGCGCCAACTGATCGAGCACTCGCGACTGGCCGAGCGTTTCGAGCTGCGCCTCGCGGTCGCGAACCTGTATCGCCCCGGCTCAGCGCTTCGTACCGCGCTGCTTTCGCTAGGCTCGGCGTTGACGCTGCTCGTCGCTTCGACGCTCGTGGTCGCGGCGCTGCTTCGAGCGATCGACGAAACCGTCCCCGAGAATGCCCCGGCGCTGGTGTTCTACGACGTGCACGCGTCGAAGTTGCAGGAGCTCCGCGACGTGGTGGCGCGCTCGCCCGGTCTCGAGCGGCTGGCGTTCGCACCCTTCGTGCTCGGACGGCTTGCGCAGGTGAACGGCGCATCACTGCGCGAGAGCGCCGACAATGAGCGTGCACTCGAAGCGCGCGACGAACAAAAGCTCAGCGACCGCAGCGGTAACTTCGACGATGTGATGATCACGCGCGGCGCCTGGTGGCCCGTGGACTACCGCGGCCCGCCGCTGGTCGCGATGGAGGACCGCGAAGCCGATCAGGTCGGTATCGAGGTGGGCGATCGCCTGCGCTTCGACATCATGGGACAGCCGGTCGAGGCGCAGGTCGCTGCCATCTACAGTCCGCGCCGTTTCCAGTCGCGCCTGTGGCTGGAGGCGATCTTCTCCGACGGCGTGCTCGATCCCCATGTCACACGCTACGTCGGCGCGGCTTACATGGTTGCTGGTGCCGCCGCGAACGCGCAGGATCGGATCGCGGCGGCCGCGCCCCATGTGGTGACCGTGCGCACGGATGTCATCCTGAACGAGGCGCGCATGTTGCTCGGACGCGCCGGCGCCGGGCTCTCGGTGATCGCCGGCGTGACGCTGATTGCCAGCCTCCTGGTGCTGGCGAGCGTCATCGCGGCAAGCCTGACGCGCCAGGTCTACCAGGCGAGCGTGCTCAACGCGCTCGGTGCCCGTGTAACGGTCATTCGCCGCAGCCTGCAGGTGGAATACGCGGTGCTCGCGCTCCTCACTTCGGTGTTCGCGATTGCCGCGGGCAGCGCGCTCGCCGCGTTGCTGCTCCATTACCGGCTGGATCTCGAGCTTGCACGCCTCTACTGGATCGGCGCCGCCACGGCGGTCGTCGTCAGCACGTGCAGCCTCGGCCTCGGCGGGACTTATCTGCTGCGGCAGCTTCGCATCGCTCCGGCGCAGTTGCTGCGCTCGGGTGGCTAGCCTCTACCCATGCGGCGCGATGGCGAATCGCTGCTTCGCCAATGCGCTCACGCAAGCGCGCGCAGCACCCAGCGGGCGAAGCGGAACAGCTCGCGATCGCAGTCGCGCCGCGCGATCAGTTGCACGCCGATCGGCAACCCGTTCGGCCCTTGCAGGGCCGGCACGGTGACGGCCGGCACGTGCGCGGATGTCCACAACGTGCAGAAGCCCGTGTAACCGGTCGATTCGAGTCCGATCGGCGCTTCACCTGCGGCAGCGGGCGTCAGCAGCACGTCGTAGCTCTCGAACACCTGGTCGAGCGTGCGGCGGCAGGCGGCGAGGAATTCGCGCGCTTCGCGATATTGTTCGAAGCTGGTCGCCATGCCGTGCGCGAGGCGGCCGTTGCGCAAAGTTTCGCTGATCGTGTTCCAGTGATGATCGATCTCCCAGGCGAAATTGCGCGTGAATTCGTAGCTCGAGACTGCCCGATGGGCGTCGGGAATGCGGGCAAATGCCGCCGGCAACACGGCGTCTTTCACGCTCGTGCCAGTTCGCGCCAGCGTCGAAGCCGCATCCTCGAGCAGGCGCTGAGTCGATGCATCCGCCTTTTCCCACAGGGGCGTGCGGCAGAATCCGATGCGCGGCTTTCCGGTTTCCTCGAGCGGCTTCGGTTCCGCGCCGATCAGCACCTCGCGCAGCAGCGCGACATCCTCGATCGAGCGCGCGAACAAGCCGAGCGTATCGAGCGAGCCCGCCGCTTCGAGAACGCCCGACATGCGCAGATCGCCCCACGTCGGTCGATAGCCCACGACGCCGCAGAAGGAGGCTGGGCGGATGGTCGAGGCGGTGGTCTGCGTTCCCAGGGCCAGTGGCACCATGCGATCGCCGACCGCCGCCGCCGATCCGCTCGACGACCCGCCGGGCGTGCGTTCGGCGTCGAGCGGATTGTGGGTCTTGCCCGGATGGACGTTGGCGAATTCGGTCGTGACGGTCTTGCCGACCAGGACCGCGCCCGCGCGTCGCATGAGCGCCACGCAGGCCGCATCCCGGCCCGGCCGATGGCCGCGATGGATCGGGCTGCCGTACTCGGAGGGCATGTCGGCCGCGTCGATGATGTCTTTTGCGCCGAACGGCACGCCGTGCAGCGCGCCGCGCGGACCCGCGCCCGCATCGAGCGCGCGAGCCTGCCCGAGCGCACGTTCGGCATCCAGGTGTTGCCAGGCCTGTACCGCCGGCTCGCGCGCCTGGATGCGCTCGAGGCAGGCACGCATGACGGCCTCGCATGTGAGGCTGCCGGATCGCGTGGCAGTGGCTATCTCGCTTGCAGTCCATTCGTTCGGGGATGTCGGCATCGGTATGGTTCCGTCGGATGTGCCAAGGACAGACGCGGCCGGCACGAGACCGAGGCGGTGCAGGCATCCGCGCTCAGGTCGGTGGCCACGATATCACCGCATTATCGCTGACGCCGGGCTCATGCAGTGAGCCTCACGCCGTCGATACTGGGCTGGTCAGAAGTCAAAGCGAAACGCGGCAGAGGCGAACACGATGAACGCGAAAGAACTGGTGATTACGATCCTGGGCCTGGCGGGTACGTTCCTGCTGCCCTGGCCCGGGGAGCCCGATAGCCACCGCGGCCTCTCGGATCGCCGCGGCGTTTTGCAGGCATCGGCATGCGTGCATGGCTGCGGCGAGGCCGTGGTGATGAGCCGGAAGGAAGCGAGCAGCCGAGCGCACCCGGTCGAGCCAAAGCGCCTTGCGCCGTGGCGCGCGAGCCGCTAGCGCCGCCCGCCACGGATATCCGGTCGATGTGAAGCAGCGGCCGTCGGGTCGGTAACCGGTAACCAGCAGGTTACCGGTTACGTCGGGTCGAAGGCACGGCGAACCGGTCAACTGGCCTGGTTCAGCGTCTGGGCGCGGTCGGCGAAGCTGCGATTGCACTCTTCGCGTTCCACCCATAGCACGGTCTCCGCGGCCGGCATGGACGCGGCAAAGAGCTCGCCCTGGCCGACCTCGAAGCCTGCTTGGCGTGCGTGCATCAGATCGGCCAGCGTACGTACCCCCACCGCACACGCCGTCATGCCCTGCTTGCGTGCGTTGACCACGGCGGCCGCGAGGCTCTGGTGTTCGCGTGCTGAGTGCGCTTCTGTGGCGTAGGGCCAGCTCAGTTTCACTTCGCAGAAGTGCTCGTGGGCCGGGTTGTCGAGCGCCAGCGTGGTGGCGGGGTGGTCGAGAGCCAGCGCATAGCCGCGCAGCTTCAGACGCGCCAGGTTGTCGGCGAAGTTCGGCGATGCGGCATGCCGGCCCGCATCGATCTCGAGCACCAGGTCCGCCGCTGCAACTCCGAGCGTACGCACATAGGCGTCGAGCGCATTCGCGTCGCCGCACTCGGACAGCACCTCGTAACCGAGATTGACGGACACTTTGGCAGCCAGGCTCTTGGCGCGCAGCGAACGCACCAACGCGGCGGCCTCGCGCAGCACGGTTGCGGTCATCACGCGCTGGGCGCCGAGTTGCGCCATCGCGTGGCCGAAGCCGGCGGCGGGCACCTCGCCGTAGCGTGCATGCGAGACGTAGGAGATGGCTTCGCAGGCCACGGGCCGGCCGGATTGCAAGTCGATCTTGGGCTCGAAGCGCGCGCGTACGCGTCCGCTTCGCAGGCACTCGTTCAGCTCGTCCCTGCTCAGGGACGGCGCCTTGGGCGCAGTGGCGGCATGCTGCCCGAGCCCGCGCAGCAGCGTGCCCGCCTGCTCCGCGCTGAGGGGTTTTCGCATGACGGCAAGGACAGGCAAGCCGCATTGGGCTGCGCGGCCGCGTAAGCCTTCGACTTCAGGCTGCCGGCATTGCGTCAGGAGCAGGGCCGTTGCGGGCGTGTGCTCGACAGCCAGGTCGCGCAGGACGTAGAGGCCGTCCTCGCCCAGTCGGTCCGGGTCGGCGACGAGCAGCCAGTGCGGCCACTGGCGAACGGCCAACAGATGGCGTGCGCCTTCGAGGTTGGCCGCTTCGGCCACACGCTGTGCGCCGGCGGCACGCATGAGCCGACAGAGCGAGCGCCGCTCGAATTTGCTGGATTCGATGACCAGGACGGCAACGCTATCGGCAGTCGGTTGAGAAGTTCTCTTCGCGGACATGAAGCGGTTCGTGGCAAATTGCCTCCTGGTCAGGCTGGGCGTCGGCTCTGGCGGCCTGTCGTGCGAGACTGAAACGCGTGCAGTGCGCGCGGGCAATTCGCGGCGGCACGCACCTGCCTGTCGGGCACGTTGACGAAGTCTGTTACGGCGCGACACGGCGATCGCTTGAATGCGGGTTCGGGACGAAGGGCACGTCGGTTGGGGCGGCGAGCTCGACAAGCGAGACGAGGTCATCGCTCGAATATCAGTTGCAGGCTGCTAACATTTCCCGCGCAAGCGAAGCGTTCGTCGAAGGAGTGGACCATGCAGCGTATCGTTGCAGTCGAAGGCGATATCACCATCCAGCCGGTGGATGCGATCGTCAACGCAGCCAATGCGAGCCTGCTCGGCGGCGGAGGGGTCGACGGGGCGATTCACCGCGCGGCCGGTCCGGAGCTGCGCGCGTTTTGCGCAAAACTGGGCGGTTGCGCCACCGGAGCGGCCAAGATCACGCCGGGCTTTCGTCTCGGCGCGAAATGGATCATCCACACTGTCGGTCCGGTATGGCAGGGCGGCGATTTCGACGAGGAGCGCTTGCTCGCGAGCTGCTATCGGCAGAGCCTCGCGCTCGCCGCCGCGCATGGTGTACGCAGGATCGCCTTTCCCCAAATATCCACCGGCGCCTATGGATTTCCCGTCGAGCGGGCGTGCGGCATAGCGGTCGCGACGATTGCCGCCGAGCTCGATCGGCTCGATTCGATCGAGCAGGTGCTTTGTGTCAGTTATGGCGCGAGCGCGCACCAACGCATGCTGGCGGCACTCGCGGCGCGCTAGCCGGGTCGGACCCGGGTCGGACTCCGTCCTACTTTAGCGCTGCGATCACGGCGTCGGTGACGATGGCCGTATTGGCTTCCCCGCCCAGATCCGGCGTGAAGACCTTGCGCGTCGTGACCGCCTCGATGGCGCGCATGAGCCTGCGGCCGGCGCTCTTTTCTCCGAGGTGCTCGAGCATCATCGCCGCGGTCCAGAAGGTAGCGATGGGGTTGGCCACGCCCTTGCCGGTAATGTCGAAGGCCGAGCCGTGGATCGGCTCGAACATCGAAGGGAACTTGCGCTCGGGATTCAGGTTGGCGGTGGGCGCGATGCCGAGGCTGCCGGAGAGCGCCGCGGCGAGATCGGAGAGGATGTCGGCGTGCAGGTTGGTGGCGACGATCACGTCGAGCGTCGCGGGCTTGAGCACCATGCGCGTCGTCATCGCATCGACCAGCTCGCGGTCGACCTTCACGTCGGGGAATTCCTTCGCGACCTCGAAGAAGATCTCGTCCCACATCAC
>JBOIEI010000068.1:0-1970 GCA_050741055.1 Burkholderiales bacterium
AAGCGGCGGGGTTCAGGCAGTTGCAGCATCCATTCGCTTTCCGGCCGCGGCGTCGCCGGCGCCTTGTTTGCAATCGAACAAGCACCCGCGGTTCCATCCGGGCATGATATCGCGCCGCCTTCCCGGGAGCTTCATCGCCGTCGGCGTCCCGCCTGGAGGTCATGCGCCGTGACCGCTGCGGTCGCGATAGTCTTCGCCGCGGTCTATCTCGGTATGATCGCCGGTGCGCTGCCCTGGCTGCAACTCGACCGCACCGGCATCGCGCTGCTGGGCGCCATCGCAATCGTCGGGCTCGGCGCGTTGACGCCGGAGCAGGCCGCTTTTGCGGTGCACCTGCCCACGCTGCTGCTGTTGTTCGCCTTCATGGTGATCTCGGCGCAGCTGCGGCTGGGTGGCTTTTACACTTGGGTCACCCGCGAGGTCGCCGAGCTGCCGCTCACGCCGCCCATGCTCCTCGCCGCGATCGTCGCCATCATGGCGGCACTGTCGGCCATTTTCAGCAACGACATCGTCTGCCTCGCCGCTGCGCCGGTGCTTGCGCGCATCTGTTTTCGCCGCGGCCTCGATCCACTGCCGTTCCTGCTGGCGCTCGCCTGCGCCGCCAACGTCGGATCGGCCGCCACGCTCATCGGCAATCCGCAGAACATGCTGATCGGTGCGTCGCTCGCACTCGATTTCGGCGCCTATGCGCGGGTCGCCCTACCCATCGTCGTGCCGGGACTGATCGCGACCTGGGCATGGATCGCCTGGCGATCGCGCGGCCGCTGGCAGTTGCCGCAAGCCGAGACATCCGCCGCGCCTGGCCGGCGTCTGGACGACGACATGCCGTTCGACGCCTGGCAGACCGCGAAAGGCCTTTTGGTAGCCGCGGTCCTGCTCGCACTCTTCATGTGGAGCGCCATTCCACGCGAAGTGGCCGCACTGACCGGCGCCGGGCTGCTTCTCATGAGCCGGCGGCTGCATTCCACCCGCATGCTGGGGTTGGTCGACTGGGAGCTGCTGGTGCTCTTCATCGGCCTGTTCGTGGTCAACCGCGCTTTCCAGGATACGGGGCTGGTCGCACAGGCGGTTGCCCACCTGGGTTCGATGGGCATCGCGCTGGAACGCCCGGCCGAGCTTTTCGTCGCGAGCTTCGCGCTCTCCAACGTCGTTTCGAACGTGCCCGCGGTCATGCTGCTGTTGCCGGTTGCGACCGATCCCTTGGCGGGACCGATCCTCGCGCTGGCGAGCACGCTGGCGGGAAACCTGTTGATCGTGGGCAGCATCGCCAACATCATCGTCGCCGACGCTGCGGCCAAGCAGGGCGTGCGCATCGACTGGCGCACGCATGCGCGCGTCGGCATCCCGGTCACGATCACCACTCTCGCGATTGCCGCGGGCGGCCTGGCGCTGCAGGCGGGTATGTCCTGAACGCTTCAGTCCACCTTGAGATCGAGCGAGCGCACGAGCTTGGTCCACTTCGGGACTTCCTGCGCGATGACGCCACGCAGCACCTCGGGACTTCCGCCGACCGGCTCAGTGCTGGACGCAAGGAACCGATCGCGCACCGCCTTCTTGCCCAATGCCTCGTTCATGGCCGTGTTGAGCCGTTCGATCACCGCCTTGGGCGCGCCGACCGGCGCCAGAATACCGAACCACTGCGTGACTTCGTAAGCCGGGAATCCGGACTCGGCGATGGTCGGCACGTCCGGCAGCGCGAGCGAGCGCTTGTTGCTCGTCACCGCCAGCGCACGCAGCTTCCCCGCCTTGACCTGTGGGAGCGTCGGCGCCGCGCTTGCGATCGTGGTGTGGATCTGACCACCGATCAGGTCCGTGATCGCCGGGCCGGTTCCCTTGTAGGGCACATGCACGATGTCGACCCCCGTGACCGATTTGAACAGCTCCATCGCCAAGTGCCCGGAGGCGCCACTGCCGCCCGAGCCGTAGCTCAATTTCCCGGGATTGCTCTTGGCATAGCGCACCAGCTCGCC
>JBOIEI010000069.1:0-8246 GCA_050741055.1 Burkholderiales bacterium
CAGCACGCGATCGAACTCGCCGATGCCGGTGGCAAGCCGCGCTTCCTCGGCGGCCTGGACCTCGGAGAGCGCGACCACCTGGCTCGGCTGCGCGAGCCCGGCGAAACGCTTCGGCGCCTGCGCCTCGGCCACCGATTCGACCAGCGTATTCCAGGCCTGGCAATGCGGGCACTGCCCCTGCCACTTGAGCGTCTGGCCGCCGCACTCGGTGCAGGAATAGATCGTCTTCGCCTTCGCCATGGCGCGCCTCAGCGCTCGACGACCGGAACGCGCGCGGCAAGCGCGCAGAAAAGCTCGTAACTCACGGTCCCCGCCGCAGCCGCAACCTCGTCGGCGGACAAGCCTTCGCCCCAAAGGGTCACGACGCTGCCGACCCCGGCGCCCGGAATGCGGGTGATGTCCACGCACAGCATGTCCATCGAGACGCGACCGACAGTTCCCGTGCGCGCGCCTTCGACCAGCACCGGCGTAGCGTTGGGGGCATGGCGCGGGTAGCCGTCGGCATAGCCGCAGGCGACCACGCCGATTCGCATTCTCTCCTTCGCGACGAAGGTCGCGCCGTAACCGACTGCATCGCCCTCGGCCAAGTCCTGCACCCCGATAATGCGCGAGGTGAGCGTCATGACCGGCCGCAGACTGAGCGCCGATGCAGGCTGATCTGCAAAGGGCGAGGCGCCGTAAAGCATGATGCCGGGCCGGATCCAGTGCCCGTGAGCCTCGGGAAAGCGCAGGATCGTGGCCGAATTGGCGATCGAGTGCGGCAGCGACCGGTCGCGCGCCGCCGCGAGAAATCGCTGCAGTTGCTCGGCGATGCCCCGCTCGTCGTCGGCGCAGGCGAAATGCGTCATGAGCGTCACCGATCGCACGCGCGCATCTGCGGCAAGCTGCTCCAGCACCTCACCCAGCGAGCCTGGCCGCAGGCCCAACCGGTTCATGCCTGTATTGAGCTTGACGAACACGTCGAGGCGCGCGCTTGAGGGCAGATCGCGCAGCATCGCGACCTGGTCTGGATCGTGCAGCACGCAGGCAAATCCGTTGTGCGCCGCGACCGCCAGCTCATCCGCGTCGAACACGCCTTCGAGCAGCAGGATGGGCTGCCGATAGCCCGCCTCGCGCAGGCGAACCGCCGCATCGATCTCGAGCAGCGCGAAACCGTCGGCCGCGGCGAGCGCGCGAGCGCAACGCATCAGCCCGTGGCCGTAGGCGTTGGCCTTGATGACGGCGAAAGCACGGGCAGCCGGCGCCGCGCGCTGCGCCAGGGAGAGGTTATGGCGCAGCGCAGAGAGATCGATGCTCGCTTGCAGAGGTCTCGGCATGGCCGAGAGCATAAAGGAGGGTGCTCGAGTACGGAAGGCCGCCAGGCGCGAGCCCGTCTTGCGTCATGCGTCGCTGCGCGGAGGCCGGCCGGTGCGGAAAAGCCGGTCCTGCCGCTGCAAGTAGCCGCCAGGTCTACGACGAACGACCGATCAAGGCGCCACGATCTGCTGCATGCGCGCGGTGGCGAATTCGGCGAAAGTCTGCAAGCGGCGGGTGCGAAACTGCTCTTTCAGGCACACCCACGAGAGGATGCGGATCAGCCGCGGCTCGAGCGCAATCGCCACCAGACTGCCGAGCCGCAATTCCTTGACGATGGTTGCGCGCGACATGATCGAGTAGCCGAGACCAGTCTCGACCACGCTCTTGATGGCGACCGTGCTGCCGAGCTCCATCACCACGTGGATATCGTCCGGCGACACGCCGTGCTGGCGAAAATATCGATCGGCGAACTCGCGCGTACCCGAGCCCGCTTCCCGGCGCACGTAGGGCTTGTCGAGCAGCTGCGCCGGCGTCACACGTCGCATGCGCGCGATCTCGCTCCCCGGGGCGCAAATCACCAGCAATTCTTCCTCGCAGATCTGCTGCGTCTCCAGGTTCGACAAGTGCGGGGGCGACTCGATGAAACCCAGATCCAGGCTGCGGTCCGCCACCCGGCTCTCGATCAGCTCGGAGTTGCCGACGGTGAGCCGGATTTCCACCCGTGGGTGGCTCGCCTGGAACTCGCCGATCACCTGCGGCAGGATGAATTCCCCGTTGGTAAGGCTCGCGCCGATGATCAGCGGACCGGCGATGTCGCCGCTCATCTCCGCCATGCGCGCTTCCAGCTCGGCGGAGAGGCTAAGAATGCGATCGGCATACTCGTACACCAGTTCCCCGGCCGAGGTGAGCTTGATGCGGCCATGGGCGCGATCGAACAGGCGCGCGTTGAAGTGCTCCTCGAGCTGCTTGACCTGGAACGTGACCGCGGGCTGGGTCATGAAAAGCGCTTCCGCGGCCTTGGTGAAGGACAGATGCTTGGCGACGGCGTGGAAGACCTGAAGACGTCGATCGGCCATAGATGGCAATCCCGGCTCGGCGCGACATTGGGGCCGCACGCTATTCAAGCACAGTTCGCCCCCGTTCGCGTACCGTGCCGGTATTGCGATGTACCTGCCGTCCCTCGCAGGGTACCGTGCCGACATTACGACGCACCGTGCCGACATTACGACGCCCCGTGCCGGTATTACGATGTAGCGTCCCCGTATTGCGGCGCACCGCACTGTTGCGCACTGAAGAATCGGCCGCAGATGCCGAAGTTGGTCCAGACATATGGTATAAATGCGCGCGTCCAGCAGCGCCCGGCCGCGATCCGCCTCCGATCACGCTCTCGAGTTTTCATGCCGATCCCGTATAGCGCGCGCGCTGCTGGTGCCGAGCCGGCCGCGACGCGCGGCACGCCCTGAGCACATCCATGCCGGCCGGTTTCTACACCATCATGGCGGCGCAGTTCTTCTCGTCGCTCGCCGACAATGCGCTGCTGGTGGCTGCAATCGGGCTGCTGATGCAGTTGCACTCCCCGGACTGGCTGCCGCCGTATCTCAAGTTCGGTTTCGTCATCTCGTATGTGGTGCTGGCGCCCTATGTCGGCGCATTCGCCGATCGCCTGCCGAAGGGCCAGGTGATGTTCATCAGCAATACGATCAAGGTCGGCGGCTGCCTGTTGATGCTGATCGGGGTCGATCCGCTCGTCGCCTATTCCCTGGTCGGGCTCGGCGCGGCCGCCTACTCGCCGGCCAAGTACGGCATATTGACGGAATACTTGCCGCACAGCCGCCTGGTTGCCGCCAACGGCTGGATCGAAGGGCTGACGGTCGGTTCCATCATCCTGGGCACCGTGCTCGGCGGCGTCCTGATCACGCCGAAAGTGTCGGGCATGTTGCTGGCTTTCGACCTGCCCTTCTTCGAGAGCGGCCTCGATACGTCGGCCGAAGTGGCGATCGTCGCCATTACGTTCTTCTATGTGGTCGCGGCGATCTTCAACCTGTACATCCCCTGCACCGGCGTCCCGCTGAAGGCACTGCCGTCGAATCCATGGGCGACCCTGAAGGATTTTTCGATCTGCTGTGTGCGCCTGTGGCGCGACAAGCTCGGCCAGATTTCGCTCGCGGTCACGACACTGTTCTGGGGGGCGGGCGCGACGCTGCAGTTCATCGTGATCACCTGGGCCGACGCGGCGCTCGACTACAACCTGAGCCAGGCCTCGATCCTGCAAGGCGTGGTGGCCGCCGGCATCGCGGCGGGCGCGGTGATCGCTTCGATCCGGGTTTCGCTCGATCGCGCGGTTTCGGTCGTTCCGCTGGGAGCCGCGATGGGGCTGATCGTGATCGGCATGATCTTCGTGCGCGAGGTCTGGATCGCGGTGCCGTTACTGGTGATGATCGGTGCGCTGGCCGGTTTCTTCGTGGTGCCGATGAATGCGTTGCTGCAACATCGGGGCCATCATCTCATGGGCGCCGGGCGCTCGATCGCAGTGCAGAACTTCAACGAGAACGCGAGCATCCTGCTGATGATCTGGGGCTACTCGTCACTGATCAAGCACGGCACCTCGATCTATACCGCGATCGTGACCTTCGGCTTGTTCGTCGCGGGAACGATGATGCTGGTGCGCGCCTGGCACCGGCGCAATCTGCGGCTCTACGGCGAAGAGATGCAGAGTCTGTTGACGGTGGCGAGGTCATCGCATCATTGAGTGAAGCGTGAAGGGTCACTCTTCACTCACCTGCGCAACTTCAGATAGATCTCCGGTAGCCGCCGCGGCAAGCTGTTGATGTGGTCGAGCACCAGAAAATGGCCTTGGCCGAAGATCTGCGGCAGGTATTCGTTGGCGAGCGTGTCGACCGTGATGCAATATGGATGCACCCCGCGCGCGACCGCCTCCTTCACCGCCATGCGCGTATCCTCGTGCAAATAGCGCCGGTCGCCGCCATCGTCGTAGTCCTCGGGCCGTCCGTCCGACACCAGCAGCAGCAGCCGGCGGCGTGACGAAACATCGTTGAAGCAGGCAGTCGCATGGCGGATGGCGGTGCCCATGCGGGTGGCAAGCCGTCCCGACAAGCCGCCCACCTGTGCCTTGACTTCCGTCGACCACGGCTCGTCGAAATCCTTGATCCGGTAGTACGCGACGTTGTCGCGGTACTTCGAGCAGAAGCCGGCAATGGCGTAGCTGTCGCCCACCATCTCCAGGCTCTCGGCGAACAGCAGTATGCCCGCACGCACCCGATCGACCAGCCGCCCGCGGCCCTCGGGCAGCAGCTGCATGATCGACGTCGACAAATCGGCCAGCAGGATCACCGAGACTTCGCGCTGATTCAGCTCGCGGCGCCGATACACCGTTGCTTCCGGAGACATCCCGGCCTCGCGCTCGGTGACATAGCTGATCGCGGCTTCGAGATCGATCTCCTCGCCTTCGAACTGGCGCCGTTGCGGCGCGAGCCGGGTAGGTTTCTGTGCCTGCAGCGCCTGCTTCAGCTTCTTCAGCGCCACCGCGTATTCCTGCTCCAGGCGGCGCGCCTCGCCCAGGTTCGATTCGGCGAGCTTCTTCTCCTGCACCCAGGCCCAGTTGCGCTTCAGGCGTTGCTCGCGGTAATCCCACTCGGGATACGGGATGCCCTTGTCGGAGCTTCCGCCCTTGCCGGCCTGCTCTTCCTGGTGCTTGCGCGACGTGCCGACGCCACTGGTGGTGCCCGTGCCGGTTGCCTGCTGCTCGTCGGTCTCGGAGGATTCCTCGCGCTCGCCCGCGGTTTCCTGCGATTCGCTTTCTTCCTGCTCGCCCGCTTCCTGCTCCTGCTGTTCGCCCTCGCCCTGCTCGCCCTCCGACTCCCCGCTTTGCGAATCGGACGAGCGCTCGCGCGGCTGGAAGGCGCGCGAGGCATTCGGCGAGCGCCCGGGCAGATAGGCGAGCACCGAGGATTCGCGCGAATCGATCAGCGGCAGATGTGTGATTTCGAACAGGCGCAACGCCACCTCGAACGCCTCGGCGATACCCGCTTCCGACGCCGCCAGGCGCCGCAGCAACTCCTGCTCGCGGGCATCGAGCTCGTTGGGAACACCGAGCGCGAGCCTGATCGTGTCGAGTGCATAGCGGTAGTAGCTACCGGCGGGATCGGGCGGAACACCCATCGATTCGGCGGCGCGCAGCATGCGCTTCAGGTGGTTGGGCACGTCGCGGTTCACCGCCCAGTCGACGCGCAGATCCTCGGCGATATCGAACAGGAGCTTGAAGCGCTGCGCGTCTTCGCCGAAGCGCGTGAACAGCGGGTCCATTGAAACGGCCTCGCCTTCCCGCGGCGCCGGCAGGCCCGAGAGCTCGAACATGCGCCGCACGTCGGCGGGATCGAACGAGCCGTGGATCATGCTTCCGGCCGAGTGCAGCACCGAGAGCACGGTCTCGTCCTGGTCGGTCAGCACCGGCGGCAGCATCAGGCTTTGCCCGTCGCACTCGATGAACGGCCGGCCCTTTTCCGGCGTCCAGGCGCTTTCCTTCAGATCGATCGTCTCGCCGAACCAGACCTCCACCAGCAGCGAGAGCAGGCGCGTGTGCTCGACCGGCCGGTAGCCGGGCAGGCTCTCGAGCAGCAGGCGCAGGCTTTCTTCGGATTCGAGGCGGAAATAGGCTTCGCCGCGCGCGCGCCCGCTTTGCATGATGTCCGAGCCCCGGGTCGCCCACGGCGTGACGGCCTGGGCGCCGAGAAGGTTACGCACACGCAGCGCCCCCTGCAGATAGCTCACCAGCATCAGGTGGCGCGATTCGTACAGCTCTTCCGCGCAATCGAGGATCTGCTCGATGCCGGCGATGCCCGAGCGGCCGGAGAGCTCGCGCACCGGGACGGCGAAGTAGGCGCGACCCGAATCGAGGTGGCGCTCGCACCAGCGCAATCCAAGCTCCGCCCAGCGCCGCTCGCCCGCATGCCCGAGCGTTGCATACGCCTCGGGCAGCTCGCGCATGAACGCCTCGACCGCGCGCGCGGCCCCGGCCCAGCGCGTGAACGCGAGCGCCTGCTCGGTCCAGGGCAGTACCTGCTCCGAGACGTCCTCGGCCTCTCGGCTGCCCTCGATGAAGGCGCGCCCACTGTCGCGATCGTGAGAGACCAGACGGTGGGCGGCATCGAGCCAGGCATTGGCCGCGTCGTGGCCATGCAGAAGAATCGCCGGCAGGTTTTCTTCGGCGCTGCGGGCGGCGACCGCGCTCAGCTCGCGCAATCGCGCGAGCTGGCTTTCGATATCCGGACTGAAGCTCACGGCGACTCGTTCTGCCGCTCGAGGCGGCGACAAGGCGCGCTCGAAAAAGCGCGTATCAATCGAAATGGGCGCTGATGATCTCGCTCAACGCCGCCGACAATTCGATGTCGTCGGTCATCGGATTCACCATTGCGGCCCGGCACGCCTCCACGGGCGGCAGTCCCGCGACGATCAGGTTCGCGGCGTACACCAGCGCACGCGTCGAGGTCACCTCATCCAGCCCGTGGTCCTTCAGCCCGCGCGCCTTGTTGCCCGTGGCCACCAGCTTGGTGGCGACGTCGGCCGGTATCCCCGGGACCTCGGTCATGATGATTTTCTTCTCGACTTCCGGAATCGGGAAGTCGAACGTGAGCCCGATGAAGCGCTGCTTGGTCGAGGGCTTGAGATCCTTCAGCACCGTCTGGTAGCCGGGGTTGTACGAGATTACGAGCAGGAAATCGTCGTGCGCATCGAGCTCCTCGCCCTTTTTCTCCAGCGTGAGCTTGCGCCGATGGTCGGTGAGCGAATGGATGACCACGGTCGAATCGGTGCGCGCTTCGACGATTTCGTCCAGATAGCAGATGGCTCCGGCCTTCGCGGCGCGCGTCAGCGGCCCGTCCTGCCATACGGTCTCGGCGCCTTCGAGCAGGAAGCGGCCGACCAGATCGGAGCTGGTCAGGTCTTCGTGGCACGATACGGTGACGAGCGCGCGTTTGAGCCGCCACGCCATGTATTCGAGAAAGCGCGTTTTTCCGCAACCCGTGGGGCCCTTCAACATGACAGGGAGCTTGCGCCGGGCAGCGGCTTCGAACACGGCGATCTCGTTGCCCTGCGGCTCGTAATACGGCGCCGCATCGGCCGCCTGGGGGCGCTGGACGATGTCGTGCTCGACCCCACGCTGTCGGTTCACAGCATTGCTCATGAAAACCCCTTAAGAAGACGGGCTATCGCGCCAACGCGGCGCAAACCATAAATTGTACGCATCCCGCCCCGGGTTGAATATGCCGGGAAGCGATCGGACCGTACAATGCCCAGCCGGCCTCCTGGACTGCGCCGGTCATTGCGCCCGTCTCACGCCCGCGTTGCAGCCTCTTGAGGTCTCGGAAAGTGGCTGGCCGGCCGCTTCCGCAATACCTCGCTTCTTACTGTGCAGCCTGCTGCGCCTCGCTTCTATTTCTGCGGCACCGCGCGCGTGGCGCCCCGGCGCTGCCACATGAGCCACAAGGTCGCGGTGGTCGCGGCCAGCAGGAACGGGATCGAGCCGTAGTTGACCGCGTGCCAGCCGCTCTTGTTGAGCAGCAGCCCGGACGATGTCGACGAAACCGCCATGGTGGCGAACACCATGAAGTCGTTGGCCGCCTGCGTCTTGGCCCGTTCCGCCGGCGTATAGCATTCGGTGAGCAGCGCCGAGCCGCCCACGTACATGAAATTCCAGCCCACGCCGAGCAGGAACATCGCCAGCCAGAAATTGATCACCATGGTGCCGGCCAGCGCCGAGACGATACACACGAACAGCAAGCCGATGCCGGCGAGGATCACGTTCAGCACGCCAAAGCGCTGGATGAGCGAACCGGTGAAGAACGACGGCGCGTACATCCCGATCATGTGCCAGGACAGCACCAAGGCCGCATCGTCGAAGTGATGATCGTGCGCGCGCATCGCGAGCGGCGTCG
>JBOIEI010000070.1:0-2404 GCA_050741055.1 Burkholderiales bacterium
CGAGGCCGTGTTGTGCATCGAAGGCGAGGGCGAGGTGGAAGTGCTGCCCGAGGGGCGCATTTATCCCATCGCCCCCGGGACGCTGTACGCGCTCGATCAGCACGATCGGCACTATCTGCGTGCACGCACTCGCATGCGTCTGGTGTGCGTATTCAATCCGCCGCTGACCGGGCGCGAAGTGCACGACGAAGAAGGCGTCTATCCGCTGGTCGAGGAACAGGCGGCCGGCTGAAGGCACGCGCGGCGCGCAGTGCTTCGACGCTGGGTCCCGGCAGCGGAGCATTTCGCGCCAGCAGCCGCAACGCGCGGCACCCGAAGAGGAGCGAGCAAAGCATGAATTCGGTCATCGATTCCTATGCATCGCGCAACGAACCGGTCGCGGCCATGCGGCCGCGCCGCGATCCGGTGGTTTACGGCCGGGCCGGCGAGCCCGGGCTCACCGAGCATCAGCTCAAGAGCTATCAGAAGAAAGGCTTCGTCTTCCTGAGAAGCTTTTTTTCCCCGCACGAGGTTGCCGTTTTTCTGGCCGAGGCCCGGCGCCTGGCGGCCGACCCCGGAATACGGGAGCGCGAAGAGGCGATTGCGGAACCGGGCAGCGACGAGATCCGCTCGGTGTTCGATGCGCACCGGCTGCACCCGCTGTTCGACCGCGTCGCGCGCGATCCTCGGCTGGTGGCGAGCGTGCAGTCGATTCTCGGCGAGGGCATCTACGTACATCAGTCGAGGCTGAATCTGAAGCCGGGCTTCGTCGGCAAGGAATTCTACTGGCATTCCGACTTCGAGACCTGGCACGTGGAAGACGGTATGCCGCGCATGCGCGCATTGAGCTGCACGGTGCTGCTGACGGACAACAACGAGTTCAACGGGCCGCTGTTCATCGTGCCCGGCTCGCACATGCACTACGTGACGTGCGTGGGCGAGACGCCCGAGGACCATTACAAGGTGTCGCTGAAGAAGCAGGAAGTCGGCGTGCCCGATCCCGAAAGCCTCGCGCAGCTGGTCGAGCGCGGCGGCATCCAGTCGATGAAAGGGCCGGCGGGATCGGTGATCCTGTTCGACTGCAACGCGATGCACGGTTCGAGCAGCAACATCTCGCCGTATCCGCGCAGCAATCTGTTCATGGTCTACAACAGCGTCGAGAACCGGCTCGGCCCGCCGCCGTCCGGTATCAAGCCCCGGCCCGACTTCATTGCCGCGCGCCGGCACGTCGCGCCGCTCGAACCGGCGCATGGCGACTACCTGCGCGACTACCTGCAGTGGCGTTAGGCAGCTCGTGAGACGCACGGTCGGCGCGTAAACCGGGTGAAGCCCGGTCGGCGCGCTCGTCCTCGTCGCCCTCGTCCTCGTCGCGCTTGTCACCGCCTGCTCGGAAGAAACCGGTTTCCCCGAAGACGGGCGGCGGGGCACTCGCGCTGCTTCGCGGCAGAGCCTGCGCCGGGTGCGCACCAAGGTCGGCATGGTGTTTCAGTATTTCAAGCTCTTTGCGCACATGACCGCGCTGGGCAACGTCATGGAGGCTCCCGCGAGCTGTCGGTGCCAGGTACTATGACGATGCCGATCGTCACTCACCGCATGAAGTTCACGCGCAGCAGCTCCGATCGCGTCCTTTTGTTCGATGCCGGAGTCATCGTGGAGGATGCAACGCCGCAGACTATGTTCGAGTCGCCGCGCGACGAGCGCCTGCGGCGGTTCGTGGCGGCGGTGTCCGAGGTCGAGGAAGGCGCTTGGGCGCGCTGATCTACCCGCTGCTGTCGCTGCTGTTCGGGATCGGACTGCTGCTGGTCGGGATCGGGCTGCTGTTCCCGGTGCTCGGCTTGCGGGCCGCGGTGGCCGAGTTTCCGGTGTGGGTCACGGGGCTCGTCATGTCGGCGTATTTCGCCGGCTTCGTGCTGGGCACCTACCTGTGTCCCGCCCTCATCCGCAGGGTGGGTTACATTCGCGCGTTCGCCGCGATGGCTTCCATCGCTTCCACCATGCCGCTTCTGCATGCGCTGTTCGTCGACCCGTGGGCCTGGGGGGCGCTGCGCCTTCTCACCGGGATGTGCATCGTCGGGCTCTACATGGTCATCGAAAGCTGGCTCAACTCGCTCGCGCCGAACAACCAGCGCGGAAAGATCTTCGCCGCCTACATGGCCACCACGCATATCGCCATGGCGTTCGGGCAGGCGCTGATCCTGGTCGGGGACAGGTTCGGCTTCGTTCCGTTCGCGCTCGCCTCGGTGCTGCTTTCGCTCGCGCTGGTGCCGGTGACGCTCACCCGGGTGCTGGAGCCGAAGCCGGTGGCCGCGCCGCGGCTGGGCTTGCGCAATCTCTACGAGACCTCGCCGCTCGGAGTCGTGGGCGCGACGGTGTCGGGTCTCGTCAACGGGGCGTTCTTCGGCATGGGCGCCGTATTCGCCGATCG
>JBOIEI010000071.1:0-7226 GCA_050741055.1 Burkholderiales bacterium
GCGAGTGCCTGGGTCGAAGCCAGGATGTTGCGGATGTTGTCACGCAGCACGGTCCAGAAGTGATTCTGCGACTTGGTGTTCACCGTGGTCTGCGATTGGTTCGTGCCCTGAGCGCCCCCGCCTTGCGCGCCGCCGCTTGTGCTTGGCCCCCCCGTGATCGAGCCCGATACGCCGATGCGTGATTCGCTGTCGCGCTCCATGTTGACGTAGTTGACTCGATACGTCTTGAGATACGGCGCGTCCGGCTGCACCAGGATCGTGCTGCCCTCGTAGCGCACGCGCATGTTCACCTGCTTGCTGATGCGCTCGAGGATCGCCGGCAGGGTCTCGTTGATCGCATTGAGACTGACCAGCCCGGTGAGCCCGGGATGGATATCGATGTTCTGGCGCGTATCGCGTGCGAGCGCGACCAGCAGCTCCTTCACCGGAACGTCGTTGACGACGACGCTGTAGGTGGGCGGCTTGAGCGTCGGCTTGGGCACCGGCACGGCGAACGTGCTGGAGCGAACCGGCGGCAGGATCTCGCCCGGTGGCGCCGGCGTGATCTTCACGTGGCCTTCCGTCGGTGCAACGGTTCGATGCAGGCCCACGCAACCGGACAGGGCGAGCGTAGCGGCCGCGATGCATGCGGCCACGATTCGGGCTGCCCAGTCTCGATTCGCGGCCGGACCCTCCCCGGCGCCTGAACGCGACGTCGCAAGTCGCATCGATTCACCCCTTTATCGAGCTTCCTGCACGGATTGCGCTCGATCCCTCACCCACGTCCCCTGCCCAAGGAGGGGATACTCGCGCGCCGGACGCACCATGGTCCATCCAGCGAACGTTCTATGACCAGCGGCGAACGGGGGTGGACGCTCACAGCGTCTTGTTGCGGCTCATTTCTTCGCGAATCCCTTGCACCGTGCGCAGGTAAGGCTTGAAGGCCTTCAACGGCGGTGGCAAGCGATCGAGCGCATTCTGAGCGGCTTCCCGGCTCCCGAAGCTGCCATACAGGACCGTCAGGAACGGCTTCTGTGCGGCGACTGTACGGTACACATAAATCTTCGTTATTTCAATAGATTTGGCGATGCTGCTGAGATGGTCCTTCAGCTGCCGTGGATTTTCCGAGCCCAGCAGCTGGATGGAGTGCGTCTGGGGTGCTTCGCGCTCGAGCCAGGTGCGCGTTGCCGCGATCCGTTCGAGCAGCATATCGGGCTGATTCGGCGTGGTTTCGGGGCTATCTGGAGCGGCAGTGGATGGGACGTCGGAAGTCACTTGCGGAGCGGATTGTTGTGCTGTTGCAACAACAGTATTGCGGACAGACGCGGCGCTACCGCTTTCGTCGTTGAGCGCTTTTTGCCCTAGCTCCTGCCCGTCTCGCGGGGGGAGCGGGGAGGCATACGCAGCGCCGAGCGTTGCGGCTGAAGCGTCGCCGGGAGAAGACGTGGCGGCCGAATTATCGCCGGAGGAGGGCATTGCGGCGGGGCTTGCCGGAACTTGCGGCTGCGCTTCGCCGGCCGGCGCAACCGGACGGCTCTGACTGACGGGCGAGAGCGCCTGGGTCTGCCGCATCGCCCAATAGAGCGCTGCGCCGGCGGCAACCAGCACGGTGGCGGCTGCGATCAGCCAGCGTTTGCGGCTATCCGTGGCGGTCGCCGCGTCGCGTGCGAATTCGCTGTCGCGAATGGCGGCCGCGATGTGCTTCGGTTGCACGGTATGGGTGTTTTCCGCGAACGCGGCCAGCAGCGCTTTGTCCGCGATCAGGTTGACGCGGCGCGTGAGGCCCGCGGAAGCGTGCGCGATGCGCTTCACCACGGGCGCGCTGAACAGATCCGGCCCGCGGTATCCGACCGCGCGCATCCGGAACATGAGGTATTCGCCGATTTCCTGCGCCGCCAGCGGCGGCAGCGCGAAGCTGTGGGTGATCCGTTCGCGCAGCTGCCGGATGTGGGGCTGGCGCAGGTTTTCGTCCAGCTCCGGCTGGCCGAACAACACGATCTGCAGCAGCTTGTGCTTGCCCGTCTCGAGGTTGGAGAGCAGGCGCACTTCCTCCAGGGTCGCGATCGGCATGTTCTGCGACTCCTCGACGAAGATCACCACCTGCTTGTTCTGCGCGTGGCGCTCCAGCAGGTAGCTGTAGAGCGCCTGCATCACCTCCATGCGGTTCGCGTCGCGCGCGACCTTCAACTGCAGCTCGAATGCAATCGCGTGCAGAATCTCCTCGGGCGATACGCTCGGATGCGCGAGGTAAACCGTTTCGATCTGGGCCGGCAGGCGCGACTGCAGCATGTTGCACAGCATCGTCTTGCCGGTACCGACCTCGCCGGTGACCTTGACGATGCCCTCGCCCTGCGCGATGGCGTAAATCAGCGCATCGAGGATGGCGCCGCGATTGCCGCCGGCGAAAAAGACTTCGGTGTTCGGGGTGATCCGAAAGGGCGCTTCGTTCAGACCGAAGTGAGCGTAGTACATGGACTACTTGTCCGGCTCGCCGTCCTGCGTGCCGTAGTTCTGAATGCGGCTGTAGAGCGTGGTGCGATGGATTCCGAGCAGCCGCGCCGCCTGCGACAGGTTGCCGTGGGTGATCGCCAGCGCCGCTTCCACGTAGCCGCGCTCCCACTGCTGCAGGGTCATGTCGAGGTTGAAGTTCTTCTGCAGCTGCAGGTGCTTGCGCGCCGCCTCGAGCAGTGTCTTGAAGTCCTGTGCGGGCGCGAGGCCGGGCAGGGCGATGTCCACGCTTTCGAGATCGAGCTCCGCCTGCAGCTGCTCGCTCGTGATCTCCTGGCCCGCGTGCTTGGTGGTGAGGCGAATGACGATGTTGCGCAGCTCGCGCACGTTGCCCGGGAAGCCGTAATCGCCCCACTCCTGCATCGCGCGTTTGTCGAGCTCGAACGGCGCGCATCCGGCCTGCTGGGCGTAGAACCCGCGGAAGTGATCGAGCAGCGTGCGCTTGTCGTCGCCCAGGTCGCGCAGCGGAGGCACGGCTATCGTGAACACCGACAGCCGATGGTAGAGATCGGCGCGGAAGCGGCCGCCGCGCACTTCCTGGCGCAGGTCGCGATTGGTGGCGGCGATGACCCGCGCGTTGCTCTTGCGGCTTTGCGTCTCGCCGACACGCTGGTACTCGCCGTTTTCGAGCACCCGCAGCAGCTTCGCCTGCAGCTCCAGCGGCAGCTCGCCGATCTCGTCCAGGAACAGCGTGCCGTCGGATGCGTCTTCGAAGTAACCCGAGCGCGAGTTGGTCGCGCCGGTGAACGCGCCCTTGGCGTAGCCGAACAGCGTCGGTTCGACCAGGGTCGGCGAGATCGCCGCGCAGTTGAGCGCGAGATACGGCTTGGCAGCACGACCCGAACGGCTGTGCAGCGATGCGGCGACCAGCTCCTTGCCGCTGCCCGACTCCCCCTCGATCAAGACCGGAAAGGGCGCGCTCGCGTACTGCGCGATCTGCTCGCGCAGCTTCTCCATCTGCATGCTCGAGCCGATGAGCTTGCTCACCTCCGGAGCGGCGCCCAGCTCGGCGGTGGTGATCTCGAGCGCCTTCAGCAGCTGCGCCTTGATCACCGCCGGCTCGCACGGCTTGGCGATGAAGTCGATCGCGCCCAGGGTACGCGCGTGCTTGGCGTTGGTTTCGTCGCTCTGGCCCGAAAGCACCAGAATCTTGATGGCCGGGGAATAGGCGATCAGCTCGGCAATGAGCTTGAAGCCTTCGTCCGGCCGGTGCGGCGTCGGCGGCAGACCAAGATCGACCAGCGCGAGCTTGGGCGCCGATTCGAGCTGGCGCAGCAGGCTTTTCATCTGCTCGCGCGACTCGGCCACGTACACGTTGAAGTCGCGGCTGAGAACGAAATTGAGCGTATCGCTGATCAGAGGATCGTCGTCGACGATCAGCAGGTCGGGCTTGGAGCGGGCTGCGGTGTCCATCCCTTTCCCTTCTGGAGATTCCTTGATTGGCCGGTATTGTGCCAGATCGACTTCTAACGAACACCCTCGCTGTCACGAACACCCTCGCTGTCCGTGCCGGAGGTACGCTCGCCCGCGGCAGGGCTCGATTCGATGCAGGCGAGAAAGGCCTGCTCCATGTCGCGGGTGCGTGCGCGTTCGAGCAGTCCGGCGGGCGTGCCGACGTAGCGGATCGCACCCTCGTGCAGCACGGCCATGCGGTCGCACAATTGCTCGATATCGGCGAGCAGGTGGGAGGTGACGAAGAGCGTCGCGCCGCCCGCGCGCAGCTTCTGCAGCTCGCGCTTGAGCAGCGCGCGGGCCTTGGGGTCGAGACCGCTGCTGGGCTCGTCCAGGATATAGAGCCGCTTGCCGGAGAGCAGGCAGGCCGCGAGCCCGAGCTTCTGCGTCATGCCCTTGGAGAAGGAGCGCACGGGCAGCTCCAGCGCTCGCCGGTCCAGATCGAGGGCGTCGCACATCGCCCCGATCGCCGTCTCGTGGTAAGGCGCCCGATGCAGTCTTGCCATGTAGCGCAGGAAGTCGCGACCGGTGAGGTAGTAGGGGGGCAGAAAGCGCTCGGGCAGGAAGGCGAGCGGGGCGCGCGCCGCCGTCACCTCGGAGGGCACGCCGAACAAGCGAATCGAGCCCGAATCGGCGGTGGCGAAATCGAGCAGGCACTTGATCAGCGTGGTCTTGCCGGCGCCGTTGATTCCGACCAGGCCGAACAGCTCCCCGGCGCGGACCGTGAGCGAGAAATCGGCCAGCGCGACGCGGCGCCCGAAGGTCTTGCGCACGTGCTCGAAGGCGAGCGCGATATCGTCCATCCCTGTCCGTTTCCGAAAAACGGCGCCAGCGTACCGCGACCGCGGCGATTATGCCTAGCCCTGCCGAGCCGCAACGTAAGGACGGTTGCGGCGGCTTCGGCCGGTCCGGGTCTTCCTTGTGCTAAATTCGCCGGATGTCGTCGCCCGACGCCCCGCTGCTCGAGCAGCTTTCCGCCAACAGCATCCCGTATCGGGATCCGCTGGCCGTGCTCGATTGGCGCACGCTCACCCTCGATCGCTACTGGCTGCCGCCGGAGGCGATCTCGCTCAACGGACTGGCCGAGTTCGAGGCGCTTTCCGAGGCCGCCCGCATGCGGCTTTCGCAGTACGAGTTCCTGTCCTTTGCCCAGGCTGGCATCGCCTTGGAGCGGGTGTTCCTCGAATCCACCGCGCGGCGCCTGCGTCATGCCGAGCCGAACGCCGAGTACGCGTTCCTGCTGCACGAGCTGCGCGAGGAAGCCGGTCATAGCCTGATGTTCCTGCGCCTGGCCGCCGCGAGCGGTCTCGATGCGCCGGACTGGCGCCAGGCGCTGCCGCGCCTCGGCCGCCCCGTCTCGCGGCTGCTCAGCAACGACGTGATCTACTGGTTCATGATGGTGGTGGCGCAGGACGTGCCCGACAAGCTGCATCGCTTCATGCGCCGCCAGGCCGGCGCCGAGACCAGCGCTTTCGTGCGCCACATGATCACGCTGCACATGGTCGATCAGTCGCGTCATCTGGCCTACGCGCGGCGCAGCCTCGAGCTCGCGATGCGAGGCCGGGGGCGTGCCATCGTACGGATGTTTCCGCTGCTGTTCGACGTGCTCTTCAATCGCTTCGTGCGCGCCTACTTCTGGCCGCGGCTGGAGTTGTACGAGCGGGCCGGTCTGGGCGAGGGGCGCGTATGGCGGCGCATGGCGCTGCGCAATGCGCTGCGGCGAGAGTTCGTGCTCAAGCTCGTTGCTCCGACCATGCGGCTCGTTGCCCAGCACGGCATTCGTGTGCGGCTGCGTTAGTGGCGAGCGGCCGCCGCACGCGGCTTGCGTGCGGGCCCGCGTGGTTTAAAATCCGACCCTTTTGTTTCCCTCCAGCCCAAGCGCCGCAGTGCCGACCGATCTGACGACCGATCATCTCGTCGAGCTCCGGAACGTGACCTATGCCTATGGCAAGCGCCCGGTGCTGCAGGACATCGACATGGCGATCCCACGCGGCAAGGTGGTCGCGATCATGGGCATATCGGGATCGGGCAAGACCACGATCCTGCGCCTCATCGGCGGCTCCATCCGGGCGCAGCGCGGCCAGGTGCTGTACGATGGCCGCGAGGTCGAACCGCGCAACCGGGCCGAGCTTTACGGGTTGCGCCGGCGCATGGGCATGCTGTTCCAGTTCGGCGCGCTGTTCACCGACCTTTCGGTATTCGAGAACGTCGCGTTCCAGATCCGCGAGCACACCGAGCTGCCGGAATCGATGGTGCGCGACCTCGTGCTGATGAAACTGCATGCGGTGGGATTGCGCGCGGCGCACGCGGCGATGCCCGGCGAGCTCTCCGGCGGCATGGCGCGGCGGGTGGCGCTCGCCCGGGCGATCGCGCTCGATCCGCAGCTCGTGATGTATGACGAGCCGTTCACGGGGCTCGATCCGATCGCGCTCGGCGTGATCGCGAACCTGGTGCGCAAGCTCAACGCGGCGCTCGGCAGCACCTCCATCGTGGTGACGCACGACGTGGAGGAGGCGCTCGAGGTGGTCGATTACGTCTACTATCTTTCCGAAGGAAGGATCCTCGCGCACGGCACGCCGGATGAGATGCGGGCGAACGTGAACCCCTTGGTGCGCCAGTTCGTCTATGGCGAGGCGCGCGGGCCGGTATCGCATCAGTATCCCGCCGCGCCGATCGCCGAGGAGCTCGGCGTATGATGTTCGGGCGCAGGCACCTGTCGGTGCGCACGATCGGCGCCGATACGATCGATGCGATATGGCGGCTCGGCTACGCCACGCGTTTTCTCGGTCTCACGCTGGCGCACTCCGGGGCGAGCGTGCGCCGCCCGCGGCTGGTGGTGCGCGAGGTGTACTACACCGGGGTGCTGTCGCTGGTGATCATCCTGGTGTCGGGACTGTTCGTCGGCATGGTGCTCGGGTTCCAGGGCTATCAGACGCTCACCACCTACGGCTCGGAGTCCGTGCTCGGCGTGCTGGTGGCGCTGTCGCTGGTGCGCGAGCTCGGCCCGGTCGTGTCCGCACTGCTTTTCGCGAGCCGCGCGGGCTCGGCCATGACGGCGGAAATCGGCCTGATGAAAGCGACCGAGCAGCTCGCGGCCATGGAGATGATGGCGGTCGACCCGATTGCACGCGTGATGGCACCGCGCTTCTGGGCAGGAGTGATCTCCATGCCGCTGCTGGCGGCCATGTTCAGCGCGTTGGGCGTCTTCGGCGGTTACCTGGTCGGCGTGGTGGTGGCGCTCTCGCTGGTGCGCGAGCTGGGCCCGGTGGTCGCGGGGCTGCTGTTCG
>JBOIEI010000072.1:0-1676 GCA_050741055.1 Burkholderiales bacterium
GGGCAGCTGCGCGCTGCGTTGCGCCGAGGTCACTGCCAGCCCGCGAATCTTGCCGCTCTTCAGGTTCGGCAGCTGCGAGGGCAGGTTGTTGAACTGGGCGTGAATCTGCCCGCCGAGCAACTCGGTGATCGCCTGTGCGCCCGACTTGTAGGGAATGTGCTGCAGGTCGATGCCGGCCGCCGACTTGAACATCTCCATCGTCAGGTGCGGCGTGAAGCCGATGCCGGGGGAGCCGTAGCGCAACTTGCCGGGATTGCGCTTGGCATACTGCACGAGCTCGGCCAGCGTGCGCACGGGAACCGAGGAATGAATCACTAGCACGTTCGGCACCGCGCCGTATTGCGCGATCCGCGCCAGGTCGCGCCAGACGTCGTAGGGCAGCTTGCGCCTGAGCGCCGGCGAAATTGCCTGCGAGATGCCGCACTGGAGCAGCGTGTAGCCGTCGGGTGTGGCTTTGGCGACCGTCTCCACCGCGATGATGCCGCCGGCTCCGGGCCGATTGTCGACGATGAACTGCTGGCCCATCACTTCGCTGAGCTTGCTGGTGAAGATGCGCGCCACCGTGTCCGTGGCCGCACCGGCCGCGTTCGGCAGGATCATCCGAACGGGCTTCTCGGGGTAAGCGGCTGCCAGGCCGTTCACCGAGCCCAGTGCAGTCAGAAATCCCAGCGTTACGCATACGCGCTGCCATGGTCGTCGCGACATTGCAAACCTCCCCGATGTGATCGCCCGCGGCTCGTTGCCGTCGGGCGATTTTCTGCCGGCACGCTGCTGCGCGCAAAAAGAGCAAAGCGCGCAAAGCAGCGGCGTGCCGATGCAGCTACTGCAGCGGCGAAAAGCTCGAAGACATGACGATCTTGTTCTCCTGCGCGACGTAGGGAATGCTCTTGCGCCCTTGCTTGGAAGCGACCGCGGCAGGCGGCCAGACGCCGGCGTCGCGCGCCTGATCGCGGATGGCGTTGCGCTGATCGATCGACGAATAGGGCCAGATATGCAGCCACTTGTTGAGCGCGCCCAGCTCGGAATAGCCGACGAAGCAGGGCTTGCTGTACTTCATGCGGTCGGGCAGTGCGGCGCCCCAGTTCTCGAGCACGTTGGGCAGTGCCCCGGCCGCATAGGTATAAGTGCGCATCTCGAAATACGGGCCCATCTTGCCCGGCTTGGTTTCCGGGCTGAACGACGCCGGAAGGAAGATTTCGGACTTCTGGTTGACCAGGAATTCGCCGATCGCGGGCGGCCAGACCTTGGCCTTGACCGCCTCGGCGCGGATGCGGCCACGCTCTTCCAGATCCTTGTATGCCCAGACGTGGATGATCTGATTCAAGGGTCCGATTTCGGTGTGCCAGAACGCGAACAGCTCGGACAGCTTCTTTCTCTGCTCATAGGCTTCGCCGTAGCGCTTTTCCACTTCGGTCAGTGAGCCTGGCTTGATGTCGTATGTCCTGAACTCGTAGATCATGGTCATTCCTCTGTAGGCTGGTGGCATTTTCACCGCAGCCATCCCAACATCTCGCGTACGGGCGATCGCTAGGGCGCAACGGCGTCGAGCACGGACCGATCGGGTCACTCCCGGCTCCCGATGGCGATCGCATTATCGCACTCGCGCTTGCCGGTGCGCGGCATTCGGCCCTCCAGACGTGGCACTTTGCACCGCCGGTGCTCGACACGCTCGCATG
>JBOIEI010000073.1:0-18994 GCA_050741055.1 Burkholderiales bacterium
CCATGGCAGCCGCCGTGGTCTTCTATGCGCTGCTGCGCTCCGCCGGCGTCGGCAACCGCCCGCAGCGCGTCCGCTCGCACGCCACGCAAAGCGGCAACGGCGGCTGGGGACTGAGCAATCGCGAGGGCTTCGTCGCGCTTACACTGATCGAGATCGTCGATTCCTCCATGCGCAGCGCCTTTCTCACCTTCGTCGCCTTTCTCATGCTGGCGAAGGGCCTGCCGGAGGGCTGGGCGCTCATGTCGGTACCCCTGGCTGCGGCCGGCGGCATGGCGGGAAAGCTCGCCTGCGGATTTCTCGCCGAGCGCTTCGGGCCGGTGAGAACCATCGCGGTCACGCAGGCGACGTGCGCCGCCGGCATCGTCGCGCTGGTGTACCTGCCGGGGCTGTCGGCCTACGTCCTGCTGCCGCTGGTAGGACTGGCATTGAACGGCACTTCGTCGGCGCTCTACGGCACGGTCGGCGACGTGGTGGAAGCGGACAAGGTCTCGCGCGCCTTCGGTCTGTTCTATACCGTCGGCTCGAGCTGCGGCGTGGTCGCGCCGCTCGCCTATGGCATGGTCGCCGACCAGGTGGGCATCGAAACGACCGTGCTCGCCATCGCCGCCGTCACATTCGCATTCCTGCCTGCGACGCTCTGGCTCAAGCGCAGTCTCGGCGCCAAGCCGCGTCCGGCGTTCGGTTGACTGGGTTCGTTGGCGGGCAAGGCGCATTTAGTCCATGCCGCAAAAAAGGCACACATGCCGATACGGCGACGTTCGTATCGAGCACGACGCGCCACGGATGGACTACTTCCGTTTCCTTGCCCACCGCACCGCCCCTTCGACGTCCTTCTCGGTAATTCCGAGCGACTCGACCTTGCGCCAGACGCTTTCGAGGCTCGTCACCTTGGCCGGCACCAGTACGATGCGCCCTGCCTCGGCACGAACCTCGAAATAGCGAGTACCCGGGAACTGCCCCGCTACTGCCTTGGGCAGCGTGAGCTGGTTTTTCGAAGTAAGCTTTGCCAGCATAACTTTCTTCCTTACAGTAAGAATTCCGTGTCCTACAGATGCCAGCGCAGGAAGGCGAGCTGAACCCCTGGTTGTTGCGGAAACGAGGCCGAAGCAAAGGGCCAGGTCGAGTCAAGTCATTGAAAGACCCGCGCAAGTGTGCCAGCATGCGGGGCGCACTTGCAGCAGCGGCGGCACCACCGCCGCGCAGAAAGCAACATTCGATCTCCCTCACCCCCTGCCCCTCTCCCGGAGGGAGAGGGGAGCAAAATGCAGCCTCGGAGGATTTCGCCATGGCGTCCAAGTTCATGCTGTGCAGCTTCAAGACCTGCCCCTGGGTGCAGCGCGCGGCCATCGTTCTGCAGGCGAAGAAGATCGCCTATGACATCACCTACATCGACCGCGACAACCGCCCCGATTGGTTCCTTGCGGTCTCGCCGCATTCCAAGGTTCCGGTGGTGGTGATCGACGAAAAGGAAGCCTTGTTCGAATCCAACGCGATCGCCGAATATCTCGATGAAACCGTGGCCCCGCGGCTGCATCCCGAGAACGCCCTGGCTCGTGCGCGCAATCGCGCCTGGACGGATTTCGTGCCGAGCTTCGCCAGCACGATTTCGAGCACGATGTACTCCGATTCGGAAGACGAGTTCAGGACCAAGGCCGCCAAGATCGCCGACCCCTTCCGCAAGCTCGAAGATGCCCTGGCCAAGCGCGGCAGCGACGGGCCCTACTTCAATGGACCCAAGCTCTCTCTGGTCGATGCCGCTTATGCGCCGTTCCTGCAGCGCTATACGTTCATGGACCGGTTGCGCCCGCTGGGCGTCATCGAGCGCTTCCCTCACCTTGCCGCCTGGCGTGAAGCGCTGTTGGCCGAGCCGGCGGTCAAGGCGTCCACGGTAGCGAACATCGAAGCCGTGTGGCAGGAGAACCTGATCGTGCGCAAACGCTGGCTCGGCACGTTCGTCTCCAAGGACGTGATCGGCGCCGCGCTGGTCGAGTAGCGGCGCGAGATGAATCGGCTCGCATCGCTGCGCTCCGGGGATGCGAGCCGCCTTCCGGCGCTTGTGATGCCAGCTGGCTCGCGAACAGGCTAACAATGCATCATGCATCCAAGGTCGAGCGGGTTCATTTCCATCGACTCATGAATCCATTTCGCATCGGCTTATGTGCGCTGGCTCTTGCCGCCGCGCTGGTGCTCACGGCCTGCCAATCGACGCTGAGCTTCTTCCAGCCGGAGAGCGATATCCGGGTGGGCTACGATGATTTCGGCGGCATCGTAAAAAGCGCGAACGGCGCCGAAGCCGGCGTCTGGGTGATCGCGGAGACGACCGATCTGCCGACCAAGTTCGCCAAGATCGTGGTCACGGACGATCAGGGCCGCTATCTCATGCCCGGCCTGCCGAAGGCCAGCTACCGCGTGTGGGTGCGCGGCTACGGGCTGGTCGATTCACCCAAGGTCGAGGCTCGCCCCGGCACGCGACTGGATCTCAAGGCGGTGCTCGCGCCGAGCTCAGCCGCGGCCGCCGAGTACTACCCCGCCATCTACTGGTACTCGCTGCTCGGGATTCCGCCCGCCGCCGAATTTCCCGGCACCGGCGCCAACGGCAACGGCATCGCCGGGAACATCGGCAGCCAGCAGGAATGGCTCAACAGCGTCAAGACCAACGGCTGCATGTCGTGCCATGCGCTCGGCACCAAGGCCACGCGCACGCTGCCCAAGGACTTCACGCACTTCAAGTCCTCGACCGAGGCCTGGGCGCGCCGCATCGCATCCGGCCAGGCGATGAACAACATGATCAACGTCGCCAACCGCCTGGGCACCGAGCGCTCGCTGAGTCTGTGGGCGGACTGGACCGATCGCATCGCGGCCGGCGAATTGCCGTTCGCCCAGCCACAACGCCCGCAAGGCATCGAGCGCAATGTCGTGCTGACGCTATGGGACTGGAGCCGCAACACCGCGTATCTGCACGACCTGATCGGCACCGACAAGCGCAACCCGCGCGTCAACAGCTACGGCAAGCTCTACGGCTCGCCCGAGAACAGCACCGACTACGTGCCGGTGCTCGATCCGCTGCGGCACAGCGCAACCGAGCTGCTGCATCCGGTGCGCGATCCGAAGACGCCTTCGCATCGCACCGACCCCATGGCGCCCTCGCCGCATTGGGGCGACAAGCCGATCTGGGACGCGCAGACCAGCAATCACAATCCGATGATGGACGAGCGCGGGCGGGTCTGGTTCACCGCGCGCATCCGGCCGTTCGACAATCCCGATTTCTGCAAGAAGGGCTCGAACCATCCTTCGGCGCGCGTGTTCCCGCTCGCACGCGCCACGCGGCATCTGTCGATGTACAACGCCGACAGCGGGCGCTTCACGCTCATCAGCACGTGCTTCCAGACGCACCATCTGGTGTTCGCCGAAGACGCGAACCAAACGCTCTGGACCAGCAGCGGCGGCGCCGGCAACCAGGTGCTGGGCTGGCTCAATCGGCGCGCGTTCGACGAAACCGGCGACGAAGCGCGCGCGCAAGGCTGGACGCCGTTCGTGCTCGATGCCAACGGCAACGGCCAGCGCGACCCCTGGGTCGAGCCCAAGGCGCCGCTCGATCCGGCCAAGGACAAGCGGCTGGCAATCGGCCTCTACTCCGTCGCTGTGAATCCGCAGGACGGCTCGGTTTGGGGAACCGCGCTCGGCTTTCCCGGCTACGTCGTGCGCGTGCAGCCCGGCACCGACCCGACCAACACTGCGATCACCGAGATCTTCGAACCGCCGCTGCCCGGCTACGGTCCGCGCGGGGGCGACATCGATCGCAACGGCGTATTCTGGGCCTCGCTTTCGAGCGGCCATCTCGCAGCCTTCGATCGGCGCAAGTGCAAGGGTCCGTTGAACGGACCGAACGCCGCAACCGGCCGTCATTGCCCGGAAGGCTGGACGCTCTATCCGTTCCCCGGCCCGCAGTTCAAGGACGTGACCGACCCGGGCAGCGCCGAGTCGAGCTATTTCACCTGGGTGGACCAGTTCGATGCCTCGGGCTTGGGGCGCAACGTCCCGATCGCGACCGGCAACCTGAGCGATTCGTTGCACGCCCTGGTGGACGGCAAATTCGTGAATCTCGTCGTGCCCTACCCGATCGGCTTCTTCGCCAAGTGGGTCGAGGGGCGCATCGACGATCCGAATGCCGGCTGGCGGGGACGTGCGCTATGGACGACCTATTCCACCCGCGCCATGTTTCACCTCGAAGGCGGAACGGCGAACCGGCCCAAGGTCGTTCGCTTCCAGATCCGTTCCAATCCGCTCGCGCGCTAGTGCTAGTGCTAGTTGGGGTCAGGTCTTGCTCGTTGCAGGGTCAGGTCTTGCTCGTTGCACCCATTCAGTTTCCTGACGGTTGATGCCCGGGGTGGCGCAACAAGCAAGACCTGACCCCAGGAGATTAAGGGGCGAGCTGATTATCGACACCGAACTTTTTCGCGAGCGCAGCCATCGCCTGCCAGGTCTTGTCGTCGACGTCGATGCCGCTCTTCAGCCGCTCCTGCTCGCGCCGCCACTCGATCTCGCCGGGATAGAGTACCTCGCTGAAGCCTTCGGCGGGCGGCGTCGACTTGAGGTAAGCCGCGAAGTCGGCCACCTCGCGCTTGAAGGTCGCCAGATCGCGCAGGGCGCCGACATTGAAACAGGCGATGAAGCAGCCATCGTTGTGCCGTCCGGTCGGCTCCACGCCGAAACCGAGCCCGGGCAGGATGCCGGAGAGGATCTCGACGATGGCAGAGAGTCCGTAGCCCTTGTGGCCCTCGGCGCCGCCGAGCGGCAGCAGGATGCCGCCGCGGTCATAGTCGCCCGGATCGGTGGTCGGGTTGCCATCCTTGTCGAGGATCCATCCTTCGGGGATCGTGTCGCCGCGCGCTTGCGCGAGCTTGATCTTCCCGACCGCGACGCCGGAGGTCGCCATGTCGATCACGAACGGCGCGGGAAGATCGGACGGCACGGCGATGGTGATGGGATTGGTGCCGAGCCGCGCTTCCCGGCCGCCGAAGGGCGCGACCGCCTTGGGCGAGCGGCCGGAGTCCGCCGTCATCAGCGCGATCATGCCGGCCTGCGCCGCCAGGATGGGATAGGCGCCCACGCGCCCGATGTGGCTCTGGCGATGCACCGTGGTCGCGGCCACGTTGTGCTTCTTTGCCTTCTCGATGGTGAGCTGCATCGCGCGCTCGGCCACCACGTAGCCGAAGCCCCAGTTGCCGTCGATCACCATCGTGGTATCGGTCTCGCGCACGATATCGAACGGCGCGCCGGGCACGATGTGCCCCTTGCCGATGCGATCGATGTAGGTCGGAATCTGGATCACGCCGTGGCTGTCGTGGCCGACCAGATTGGCCCCGACCGAGTAGCGTGCGACCGTGCGCGCTTCCTGCTCGCTCGCCCCGGCGCCCTGCAGCAATACGGCGACGATGTTTCGCAGTCGATCGGCGGCAATGCATGGCATGACGGCTCTCCTTTTCTTCGGTGGCAGGAGAGCCAGTGTAACGGAGTGAAGGGTGAAGTCAGGTGTACCCCTTGCCGCCATCCCTTCCTCGCAACACCCTCTCACACGCCTCCGCATCCATGGGCCGCGCCAGGAAATAGCCCTGCACCTGGTCGCAGCCATGCTGCGCCAGGAACGCGAGCTGGGCCGAATTCTCGACCCCCTCGGCAATCACCTTCAGCCCCAGGCTGTGGGCCATAGAGATCACGGCAAGCGTGATGGCGGCATCGTTCGCGTCCGTGGGGATGTCGCGCACGAACGAGCGGTCGATCTTGAGCGCGTCGAGCGGGAATCGCTTCAGGTAGCTCAGGCTCGAATAGCCGGTGCCGAAATCGTCGATCGAAAGTCCCACCCCGAGCCGCTTCAGGTACTCCAGCGTGCGCGCCGCCTCGTGCGGATTCACCATGAGCGAGCTCTCGGTGATCTCGAGTTCGAGCAGGGAAGGATCGAGACCGTGCGAGCACAGAATGCGACTGATGGTGCTGCCGAGATCGGGCGCGAGAAATTCGCGCGCCGACAGGTTTACCGCCACCGGCACCGGTTCCATGCCGGCCTGCCGCCACTGCACCAGCTGCCGGCAGACCGCGTTGAGCACCCATTCGCTGGCCTGCACGATGAGACCCGTCTCCTCGAGCACGGGGATGAACTCGGCGGGCGGCACGAGACCGCGCTCGGGATGCCGCCAGCGCAGCAGCGCCTCGACGCCGGTAATCATCCCGCTCGCGACCGAGGTCTTCGGCTGGTAGTGCAGCATGAACTCGTCGCGTTCGAGCGCGCGGCGCAGGCTGCCGTCGAGCGTCAGCAGCCGCAGCGCGCGCGCGCTCATGTCCGGGGTGTAATAGCGGTAGGTGTTGCGCCCCTCCTCCTTCGCGCGGTACATCGCCGCGTCAGCGTTCTTGATGAGCGCTTCCGGCTCGACGCCATCGTCCGGGTACAGCGTAATGCCGATGCTGATCGTGACGAAAATCTCCGCGCCCGAGAGCCGGAACGGCGCCTTGAAGTTCTGCATGATCTTGTGCGCAACGACGCTCGCATCGTCGCGCGACGAGAGGTTGGCGAGCACCACTGCGAACTCGTCGCCGCCGAGGCGCCCGACGGTGTCCGACGCCCGCACCGAGGCTGTGAGGCGTTGTGAGACCTGGCGCAGCAGCTCGTCGCCCACGTCGTGGCCGAGCGTGTCGTTGATGTTCTTGAAGCGATCCACGTCCATGAACATCACGCCGGTGATCCAGCGGTTGCGCTTGGCCTGCACCAAGGCCTGCTTGAGCCGCTCGTAGAACAACACGCGGTTGGGCAATTCCGTGAGCACGTCGAAATGCGCGAGGTGCAGAAGCTTGCGCTCGGCGCCGTTGCGCTCGGTGACGTCGTTGATCACCGTGAGCCAGACGCGCCGGCCGCCGAGCTCGAACGCCCGAGCATTCGCTTCGATGTCGATTGGGCGCCGATCCTTGGTCATGTGACGGCGCTTGACCTGAAGGATCGATTCTTTCGGGCGGATGTGGCCGTTGCGCTCGTTGGCGAGCCGCTCCGAGGGATCCCACAGGTCGCGCACGGTCATGCGCAGGAACTCCTCGCGCGTGTAGCCGTAGTGATCCAGCGCTGCCTGGTTCACCGTGACGATCGCGCGGGTCGCGTCGTCCCGCAACAGGATCGGCAACGGACACGATTCGAAGATATCGCGGTAGCGCTCCTCGCTCACCCGCAGTGCCTGCTCGGCCTGCTTGCGCTGGATGAACTGACCGATCTGGCGGCCGATCGATCCGACCGTCTGCAGCAACACTTCGTCGGGCTTGCGCACGTCGCGGCCGAAGAACTCCATCACTCCTATGGTCTCGCCGTCGGCAGTGATCGGAAACGAAAGCGCGCTGTGAAATCCGAACGCGAGCGCCGAGTGGCGCCGGTTGAAGGCGGTGTTGGTGCGCATGTCCTCGATCCAGTGCGGCTTGCCTTCGAACCAGGCCGCACCGATGAGGCCGCCGGGATTGTGCCCGCGCAGCCGCGTCCAGGGTACTTCCTCGCCGGGCCCGAACGGCATTTCGCAAGCACTCCACAAGGCGTTGCGAACGAGTGTGCGATCCGCCTCGCTCCAGCACCAGTGCGTGCCGTAACACCAGCCGGCCGACTCGCACATGGTTCGTATGAGGGTCGGCATCCCTTCCTCGACCGTTGCGGCCTCGGCCAGCACCTTGGCGACCGCGTGCTCCATCGCCCGGCGTTGCGCGGACAGAACGCGCTCGCTGATGTCTTCGATGATGCGGATGAAAAACTGCGGCTTGCCGGAGGCGTCCTTCACCAGGGAAACGGTGCGGTTCACACAGATGGTGGAGCCGTCCTTGCGCATGTAGAGGCGCTCGGAGGCGTACGACTGCGTCGTCCCGTCGACCAGCCGCTGATAGTAGTTGTCGCGGTCGTTGTCGCGACCCTCCGGGTGCAGGAGCTCGCGACCGCTGCGAGCGAGCAGCTCGGCCTCGCTGTAGCCGAGCATTTCGGTGAGCGCGCGGTTCGCGCGCAGGATGCGGCTGTCTTCGACCGCCGTGTGCATGATCCCGACCGGCGCGTTGTCGAACGTTGCCCGGTAGTTCTCCTCGAGCGAGCGGCGTGCCGAGATGTCTTCGACCACGCGGATGAAATACATCGGTTTCCCGGCGGCATCGCGGGCGAGCGAGACCGTCCGGTTGGACCACAACACGCTGCCGTCCTTGCGCAAGTAGCGTTTCTGCTCCTGGAAGTTCTCCAGCTTGCCTTCCCACATGCTCCAGCGGAAATCCCGGCCCTTGTCCTGATCGTCCGGATGCGTAAAGCCGGCCGCGGGCTGACCGATCAGCTCGTCCTCCGCGTAGCCCAGCATCGCGCAGAAGCGCCGGTTCACCTTCAGATACCGGCCATCCAGCGAGGTATGCACGATTCCGACCGCAACCTGATCGAAGGTCTCGTGATAGCGCCGCTCGTGCTCCCGCGCCTGCGCTTCGGCCTGTTCGCGCGCATGGCGCGTGCGCAAGGCCGAGATGCCGAACGAAAGATCGCCCGCAAGCTCGCCCAGCATCGCGATCTCGTCGCTATCGAACGCATCGGCTTCGGCGGCGTTGAACTCGATGGCGCCGAGAATGCGGCCCTCCGCGGCCAGCGGCACGGCGAGCGAAGAGCCCCAGCCGAAGCGGCGCGCATGCTGACGCTGATCGACGCAGCGCGGATCGCCGAATACGTCGCGGTCGATAGCGGGTTCGCCACTGGCGACGACTTGCGCCATCTTGCCGCGGTAGCCGCCGTCGGCTGCCCAGACGTGCGGCGACGACATCGGCGGCGCATCCTCGTCGTAGCCCGCGTGCGCGGCCACGCACACCGGCCGCAGTACATCCCCGGTCGCGAAGCCGATCCAGGCCGTCTTGAAGCCGCCGCAATCGACTGCAATGCGGCACACTTCCCGCAGCATCGCCGCCTCGTCGGTTGCATGCACCAGCACGCGGTTGCAATTGGCCAAAACCTCGCGCGTCCGGCGCAGCCGCTCGAGCTGGTCCTGGGTGCGCTTGCGCTCGGTGATGTCTTCGATCACCTGGATGAGGTAGGGGGCGTCGTTGGCGGCATCCCGGGCCAGCGTCACCGTGCGGTTGGTCCAGATCCACTGGCCATCGCGGCGAACGAAGCGCTTCTGCGCCGTAAATTGATCGATCTCGCCCGCGAGCAGGCGTTGGCGCAGCGGATCGTGCTTGTCGCGATCCTCGGGATAGGTGAGGTCGCGTGTGGTGAAACTGCGCAGCTCCGCGGCTGCATAGCCGAGCATGGCGCACAGATGCGGATTGGCTTCGAGGATGCGATTGTCGACCGTGGTCTGGGCGATTCCGACCGGAACCTGGTGGAAGATCGAGCGGTAGCGCACGGCCGCCCCGGCCTCGGCGGAGAGCATCCAGTCGCACGACCCGCAAGCCGCCTCCGGCTGCACGCCTTCCGCGGGCGCGGCCTCGATGGCGTCGTCCAGTTCATTTGCTTGCTTGCTTTGCACCGAAACCTCGAATTTGCCTCGCGATCGCGCGGCGCCAGAGTCCATGAGCGCCATCAACGGCCGCGCGGGTGCAAAGCTTGAGGCACGCTGTACGCGTGCCTCAAGTGGGTGAAACGTAAAGGATGAAGGGTGAAGCTCGCTAACGCGCCCGCCACAGCCGAATGGTGTAGTTGCCCTTGCCGCGGGCACGGTCGGAATGTCTCACCTGGGCATAGTACTGGCCTTCCACCAGGTCGGCTGCGATGCGGGCGTTGTAGGCGACGCCGTTGTCATCGTCTTCGCCGATCAACGCCGTCTGGCTATCGGGCCCGAACAGCTTCATCACCATGTTGGTCGGTCCCTTGGTATCGATCACATGGCGGCCGGCGCGCTTGATCTCGAACTTGAACAGATCCTCCTCGCCAAACTGCCCGATGGCTGCCGCGGTGCGGCGGCGCGCATTGGGCTTGAGCTCCGTGGCCTCGGTCACGGTCGGCGCCGATCTGGGATACATCTTCGCTCCGGCGATGAACTGCTTGTCGAGCGCGGACAAGGTTTCGTTCTGCTCGGTCGCGATCCCGTTCAGCGTCCACTCGGCCGGAAAGAAGTACAGCATGATCGATTCCGGATCGAAGGTCGTGCCCTTGACCTGATCGGCGCTGTACTTGCGCAGGATGTTGTGCCGGGTGGTTGCCTCGTCCCAGAAGTTCGGCGACTGCGCGCATTCGCGTATGACGACTTCCTCGTTCCACTGGATGCCGCCGGCCGGGTTCTGGTGCTCGTGCGCGAGGCCGATGGCGTGGCCGAATTCGTGCGCCGTGGTGCCACCGTCCATGAAGCCCAGGTTCATGGTCGCTTCGTTGGCCGGAATGCCGCGGCAATCCGTGCCCACATAGCTCCATGCGCCGTCGTTCGAATCGAAGCTGATGCGGATCTCGGCGTCGGGCCAATCGCCGAACTCGAATTTCAGGTTGGCATGCTCGGCCCACCAGCCGGCCTGCTCCTGCACGATCCGGCGCTGCGCCGAGGTGCCGCCGCGAAAACGCACCCGCAGCGTCGAACCGTTCATCCAGGTCTTGCCGATGGGTGCAATCGCACGCACGCGCCCGGCACGGCGCGCGGTTGCCTGCAGGCGCATCATGTCGCGGGGCAGGACGCGATCGGTGCAGACTCGGGCCCGCGGTGCTTTGGCTTGCTTGGCCATGGTCTCCTCCACGTTCGGTGAGCGAGCGGACTTCCGCTCGTAACGTAGGAGCGGATGCAGGGTGAGTCAAGGAATTACTCGAGCCGATCTGCGAATCGACCCATCGGATGCCCGGGGCATGTTCAGTAGACGAGTCCGACCAGCCTGACGCCCGCCCAAAGCACGAGCAACGCCAGGACGAGCGCAGCCAGCGAGCAGAGGCGGCCGAGCTCGCCCTCGAGTCCGATGCGCTCCTCGTTCCGGTACTGGTCGCGTCGATGTCCCGGAAAACCGGCTCCGGGCCGAAATGGTTCGCCAGGCGGTCGAACAGCCGCCCGGCGATAACTGAGGAAAATCTCGGGCAGCTGGACCTCCCGCGTGCCCTCAGCCCGCCACCTTCTCCTTCTTCGCCTCGCCGGCCTTGACGGCCTCGCTCTTCTTCACCGGCGGAACCACCGGCACGATGCCGTTCATGAGCGAGGCCGGGATCACCTCGATCAGCTCGTCGACGCTGAACATGCCGTCGCCGCCCTTGTGCAGGGTCTTGTAATCCTCGCCGAAGTAGTAGGTGTTGATGCGCCCGCGCTCGATGTGGAACACCTGGCCGTTGATGTAGTCGGCCTCGTCGAGGCACAGATAGGCGACCATCGGCGCGATGTATTCCGGTCCGCGCGGCAGCAGCGTGCGCTCGTACTCGGCCTTGGTCATGAGGCCGGATTCGAATTTGCGCCGGCGATTCTCCTTCACCGCGTCGTTGACCGTCATGCGCGTGTCGGCCGACGGACAGATCGCGTTGGCGGTTATGCCGTAGCGCGCCGCTTCCTTCGCGATCGAGCGCGTGAGCCCGATGATGCCGGCTTTGGACGCGCTGTAGTTGCACTGCCCGACCGAGCCCTTGAAGGCGTCGGAGGAGAAGTTGACGATGCGCCCGAACCCCGCCTGGCGCATGTACTTCACCGCGTGATGCGCCGTGTTCCAATGGCCTTTCAGGTGCACGCTCACCACCGAGTCGAAGTCGTCCTCCGACATGTTCCAGATCATGCGCTCGCGCAGGTTGCCGGCGACGTTGACCACGATGTCGATGGCGCCGAACTCGTCCACGCACTGCTTGATCATCAGCCCGGCCTTGAGATAGTCGGACACCGAATCATAGTTGGGAGCCGCGCGGCCGCCCGCCTTTTCGATCTCGGCCACGACCTCGTCGGCCGGCCGCTCCTCGGTCATCTCGCCGCCGCGCCCTACGCCCGGATCGTTCACGATCACGCTCGCGCCTTGTTTGGCGAGTAACAACGCGACCTCGCGCCCGATACCGCGGCCGGCGCCCGTAACCACCGCTGCCTTACCCTTGAGATGCATCTCCTGCCTCCTGTCGACAATTCGCAAAGCGACTGGCGAGCCGCTTGCGCATATGCTATCCGGCCGGCGCTCGCGGCTGCGAACACTGGCCGCAGCCAAGCGGCATAGTATGCCCGGCGCCCGGGGTTGCCAATGAACTGAGCCGGCCGTGCCGCCCCTCGGAACCGGATCCCGGTCCAGCGTCAGCCCGCCCAGGGGCCGCCCATTCAGGGATCGAGCGCCTCGGCCTCAGCTTCCGGTGAACTGCGCCGGTCGCCGCTCGGAGCTCGCCTTGACGCCTTCCTTGAAATCGTTGGTCGCGCGCAGCAGCGCCTGCTCGAAGGCTTCGCGTTCGGTCGCCTCGCGGAACTCGTGCACCAGGTCCTTGTTCAGGCTCTCGCGCGTTGCCTGCAGCGACAATGGAGCGATCTGCGCGAGCTCCGCCGCCATTTCCTGCGCCACCTGACGCACGCGATCCTGATCGGTCAAGCGGTCCGCTAGCCCCATGGCGACGGCTTCGTCGCCCGGAATGCGCTTGCCGGTGTAAGCAAGCCACTTCGCGCGTTGGTGTCCCACCAGCCGCGGCAAGGTCACCGTCATGCCGAAGCCCGGGTGATAGCCGAGCGCCGCGAAGTTGCACGCCAGCCGCGCCTCGTTGCAGGTGACCCGAAAATCGGCCACCAGCGCCAAGCCCAGCCCGGCGCCGATCGCGCTGCCGTGCACCGCCGCCACGATCGGCTTGCGCGTGGCCACCAGCCGCCGCGCCTCGTGATAGAGATGACGCGGGCGCTGCACCGCCTTGCCGGCCGCCTCCTCCTCGATCCGCTTGCCGAGATTCGCGCCGGCGCAAAAGTGCTTGCCCGCGGCGGCCAATACGACTGCGCGGCACTCCGGCTCCTCGTCGAGCGCCTCCAGGACCGAAGCGAGATTCGAGATCAGCTCGATGTCCAGGAAGTTGTTGGGCGGCCGCCGCATCTCCACCGTCGCGACATAGCCATCCATGCTCACGCCGACATCCTCGTTGCCCGCCACCATCATCCGCTCCTTCGCTCGTTGATCGTAGGAATGAGCCTGGATTCTATCGAGCTTTCGTATCGCTCGACCCGCTCGCACTCCCTGGCAGGGGCATGTCGGCCGCAAGGAGGGCACAGCTCGCGCCGGAGCAAATCGCCCGTACGGTTTGGACGAAGAGCGGAAGAACCTTCCGCGTCTTCACGGCTGTTGCGCGTATCCCATGAGCTTCGTCGCCGTCATATCGGGCACAGGGGTTGCGCGGCGCGAGCCGACCATGTCAACCGAATGCGCCTCGCCACTATCAGGGCTGACCGCGTCGTGAGTCGGCTCGACAGAAACCAGCCACCATTCATGAGTCGCGATCAGGGATCGCCTTCCGTGGTGGATGCGCGGCAGGCCGCCGACGCAGCACAAGCTCGCTACCACGAACTGCAGCGCCGCAACGATGCCATGATCGCACGCCGGCGCGAGGCCATCGATCGGTGCGACTTGCCGCAGTCCCGCCGGCTCGCGCCCGAGCACCGCCATATCATTTCGGAGCTTCGGATGGCGGCGCATGACTGGAATCTCGCGGTAGCCCGGCTGCTGGACGCGGAGCTGAACGAGCGCGGCTACTGAAACGCGTACAACGCCGCGCACCGGGACCACTACCACGGCGAGCGCGGGGGGCTTTCGCGTGTGCCGATAGTCGCTATTCGCCGACAAGGTCGCGTGCATCGCGCCCGGACGGGCGCAGGCATGCGCTTGCAACGGTCGTCGATTCGGCCAAGGTTTCGGCCGATCGGGCCCGGGCACACGGCGCTGGCCTGGCGGCCGGCTGCCGATGACGAACACCATGACGTCATCGCGGGGGCCGGTCAACCACGCCGACCGTGCAGTCGGACGTGCACAATAGACGCTTCGCCAACTCCCCGTCAGACTTCGTGGTCGCGGGAGCTCGATAGCTCTTCAGGCCGTGTCCGCGCGAGGATGCCATGACAGGCGTATACGATCTGCATCTCGTTGTCCTGTCGGTCGTCGTCGCCAGCGTCGCCTCGTACACGGCGCTCGATCTCGCGTCCCACATCTATAGCCGCAGGCATGCTTCCCCGTTGTGGCTGATCGGCGGTGCGACTGCACTGGGCATCGGGATCTGGTCGATGCATTTCATCGGCATGCTCGCCTTTCGCCTGCCGATCCCGATCGCCTACGAGGCGCCACTGATGCTCGTGTCCTTGCTGATCGCCATCGTCGTTTCTGCCTTCGCGTTGTTCGCGATGCAACGCCCGGTTCTGCGGGCGACCGGATTGTGGCTGAGCGCGACCCTGATCGGCGTGGGCATATCGTCGATGCACTATACGGGCATGTTCGCGATGGCGATGGCGCCTCCCATCCAATACCAGCCATTCGGGTTCCTGCTTTCCGTCCTGATCGCGATCGGAGCCGCGTTCGTGGCACTGTGGATCGCATTCGAATTGCGCAACAAGCACGACGGCATGGAGGTGTTCGCGCGAGTCGGCAGCGCGTGCGTAATGGGACTGGCGATCAGCGGCATGCACTACACGGGAATGTGGGCCGCGCAGTTCGCCCCGGACAGCGTCTGCCTGGCTTCCGGCCTTGCCGGCAGCATCGAAGACTCGGTGCTGGCGACGGCAGTGGGCACGGGGAGCCTCGTCATCCTCGGTGCGACTCTCGGCTTGTCGGCGTACAACGCGCACGTCGCGGCCCGCACCGCCACATTGGCCAAGGCGCTGCAGCTCGCGAACGAACAGCTGCGCGCAGCCTTCTACGACCCGCTGACCAAGCTTCCGAACCGCGTCCTGCTCGAGGACCGGTCACAGCAGGCGATGCTGCGCGCGATGCGCAACGGCACCCGCTTCGCGCTGCTGTTCATCGACCTCGACCGGTTCAAGCCGGTCAACGATTCGTTCGGGCATCACACCGGCGACGCGCTGCTCGTCCGGGTGGGGAAGCGTCTCACGCGCTCGGTGCGCCAGGAGGATACGGTCGCGCGCACCGGCGGCGACGAGTTCGTCGTGCTGCTCTCCTCCGTGACGAATCCGGTAGCGGTGGCGACGGTATGCGAAAAGATCCTGCAGGAACTGTCGCGACCGTTCCATGTCGAGCGCCAGCAAGTCTCGATCTCCTGCAGCATCGGAGCAAGCATCTATCCCGAGGACAGCGACGACCTGCGCACGCTCATGATCAACGCCGACAAGGCGATGTACCGAGCGAAAAGTTCGGGACGAAACGGCTATCGATTGTTCGGCCCGATGGGCGCCCAGGGATTTCGCTGAGCCTTCGCACGCGCCCCCGAAGCGCCGCGCAAGCGTTCGTAACGAGCCCTGACAGGAAAATCCGATCTTGTGCTTTCGAGCAGACGAGATACAGCCGCTCGGATCGGGAGCGCGAAAGCGCTCAAGTCGCGAGGGACCCCGGACGTTAAATCCTGCGATCGAGACCGTTTGCCGACAAAGGTATCCCCGTGCTGAAACGCTTCACCATCGTCAATCGAATCCGGATCATGGCCGGCGTGTCGATCGTCCTGCTGTGTCTTGCCGCGGTTCCGGGCTGGCTGGGCGTGCAGGCAACGACCGAAGGCATCCGCAACGTCCATACGAAGTTCTCGTTCGCCTCGCAGGCGCTGGCCACGGTCGAGAGCGACATGTACCGCGCGCGCATGTCGCTCATGACCGCGCTGGCCTCCGACGACTACGCGGACAACCAGAGGATGTTGCAGAACCTCACGAGCCGCTTCGGCAAGACCCGCCAGACCTGGGCCGCCTACATGGCCACCGGCATCGATGGCGAGGAGCTCGAGCTGGCGCGCGATGCCGAGCAAACGTTCAACAAGCTGATCGACGGCGTGTTCGCGCCGGCGGCCGAGGCGCTGCGCGCCAACAACGCGGACGCCGCTCGCGTGGTGCTGTTCACGCCGGAGAATCGTAAGATGCTTTCGATCACGCGCGAGAAGCTGGAAAAGCTGGTGGCCGTGCAACACGCGCACTCGCAGGCCGAATACGAACGCGCGGTCGAGCGCGCCAACCGTACCTCGTTCATCCTGCTCGCCGTCTTTGCGTTCGCTGCGACCACGCTCGGCGTCGTCGGCCTCTTCATCGGCCGCTCCGTGGCTGTTCCCCTGCGCGCCCTGCAATGCGCGCTGGTGGAAGCCGAGCGCGACAGCGACCTCACCCGGCGAGTGCACGCCAAGGGCAAGGACGAAGTCGGGCAGACCGCCCGCGCCTTCAACGCCCTGATGGAATCGCTGCAGACGACGCTACAGCAGGTGGTGACAAGCGCCGAACAGGTTGCCGGCAGGGCGACGGAGGTGGCAGTCGCATCCGGCCAGGTGAAGGACAGTGCCCGGGCGCAAGCGGAATCGGCCGCATCCACCGCCGCCGCCATCGAGCAGGTGACGGTGAGCATCGGTCAGGTGGCGGACAACGCCGATGAAGCCCGGGCCACCGCCGAGCAGGCACGCGCACTCGCCTCCAGCGGCGAAGCGACCGCACAGCGCTCGGCGGCGCAGAGCGCTGTTACCAACGAGTCGATGGCCGCCTCGATGGCGGTCATTCGCAATCTCTCGCAGCGCTCGGAAGAGATCTCGGGCATCGCGAAAGTCATCGGCGATATCGCCGGCCAGACCAACCTGCTCGCCCTGAACGCGGCCATCGAGGCCGCGCGCGCCGGCGAGCAAGGACGCGGTTTCGCGGTGGTCGCAGACGAGGTGCGCAAGCTCGCCGAGCGCACCGCCGCCTCGACCAGCGAGATCACGCGCACGATCGAAGCGATTCAGAATGAAGTCGCGGCTGCGGTGGAGCGGCTGCAGAGCAACAGCGACGAAGTGTCGCGGGGCAAGGCGTTGGCCGAGGAAGTGGCCAGCACGCTCGCACAGATCAATGCCGGCGCCGCCGGCACGCTGGAGCGCGTGAGCGACATCAGCTCGGCGGCCAAGGAACAATCCTCGGCCTCCAACGACATCGCGCACAACGTCGAGCACATGGCGCACATGACCGAAGAGACCAACGCAGCCATCGCGCAGGTCTCGGCAGCGGCCGAAGACATGCGCCTGCTCTCTTCCCAGCTGCACGCCGGAGTGACGCGCTTCAGGACCGCCTGAGCGGCTGCGCCTCGCGCAGATCGCCGATCCGCCACGCTCGGTGCCGCACCTGGCGCCGGGATGATCGCAGCCGCGGTAGCGCCTGCAAAACACCTCCTGCTCGGAGGCATTCATTCCGCTCGTGGCAACCTCCTTCAACGCGTCGAAGCTGCAAATGTCGCGCCGCGTATAGAATGTCGCAGATCGGAATCGATCCGATCGACCGCGTGAGGCCCGCAAGGCCGGAACGCGACCGTGGCCACACACACGACCGCATGCAGGAGGCATTGATGGCTGCCCGACTCGACGCCCATGGCGAAGCACAAGCGACCGCTGGCCCTGGCTCCGGCCCGGCGAACGCGGCAGAGAACATCCAGATCGTTCCGACCGGCAAGGCGCTCGGCGCTGAGATCCGCGGGATGGATCTTGCCCAGCCCGTACCCGAAGCAGCCAAGGCGAAGCTGCGCCAGGCCTGGGCGGATCATCTGGTGCTGTTATGGCGCGATCAAAAGTTGCCGGACGACTCGTTCCTGCAAGCGGCGGAGATTTTCGGCGCGACCAAGGAGCCGGCCGCGCGCAAGTACGAGGTAGCCGGCGGCTACAAGGTCGGCGGCAAGCGCGTGCCGCTCAATCCGCGCGTGAGCCTCATTTCCAACCTCGACGAAGAAGGCAATCCGGTCCTGCACAACGGCGGACTGGGCAGCTACGAGGTGGTGTGGCACAGCGATAATTCCTACGTCGAGCAGCCGCCGGCCGGCAGCATGCTCTACGCCGTCATCATCCCGGACAACGGCGGCGGCGACACCTATTTCAACAATCAGTACCTCGCTTACGAGGAACTGCCGGCGGAGCTCGCACAGGCGATTGCCGGCAAGTCACAGCGGCACGACGCGAGCCGCAACAGCGCCGGCGTGCTGCGTCCCACCGTGAAGCTGCCGACGACGCCGGAAGAAGTCCCGGGACCCACGCATTCGCTCGTGCGGATGCATCCTGCAACAGGCAGGAAGGCACTCTACCTCGGACGCCGGCGCGATTGGCCGTCGAACTACATCCTCGGCATGCCGAACGACGCGAGCGAGCGGCTGCTCGACCAACTGTGGGCGCACGCGACCCAGGAGAAGTACGCGTGGGGCCACAAGTGGCGTGTCGGCGACCTGATTCTGTGGGACAACCGCTGCGCCATGCACTACCGCACGCCGGTCGATCCGCAGCAGGCGCGCGTGCTGCTGCGCACGGTGATTCAGGGCGAACCTCTGATTCCGGCCTGAGAGCTCAGCGGGGCCTTGCGAGCTCAGCGGGGCCTTGCGCGGGAATGACGGAGAGCGGGGGTTTGCGAGGCGGAAATGACGTAGAGCGGGAGCACCGCGATGGGCAAGCACATCGTGTTCATCGGAGCCGGCGCCGTCGGCGGCTATGTCGGCGGGCATCTCACGCGCGCGGGCGAGGACGTCACGCTGGTCGATGCGTGGCCGGAACACGTGCACGCGATGCGCGGCCAGGGCCTGCGCCTGAGCGGCTCGCAAGGCGAGCACGTGGTTCGGGTCCGCGCCTGCGGCCTGGGTGAGGTGCAGGGCTTTCTGCGCAAGCCGGTCGATATCGCCATCGTCTGCACGAAGTCCTACGACACCGAGTGGGCTGCGACGATGATCGCGCCGTACCTGGCGCCAACGGGCTACGTGGTCTCGATGCAAAACGGCATCAACGAAGAGCGCATCGCGCGTGCGGTCGGCTGGGGCCGCACCGTCGGGGCGACCGTCAGCACCATCAGCGTCAATGCCTACCAGCCAGGCTGCGTGCGCCGCTACCAGCAACCGGGCAGCGCAACTGGCCATGCCGTGTTTCGCGTAGGTGAAGTTCATGGCCGCGTGACCGAGCGCGCGAGCGAGCTCGCGCGCATCC
>JBOIEI010000074.1:0-7486 GCA_050741055.1 Burkholderiales bacterium
CCGATGACCATGTCCTCGATGTGTTCGGCCTTGAACGGATTTTTGTCGACCAACGCACGCAGCACACTGCCCAACATGTCGTCCGGGCGCACCGGCGCGAGCTTGCCACCGTAACGGCCGATGGGAGTGCGCGTACCGTCGTAGATATAGGCGTCGAGCATGACGTTTCTCCTCTAGTTACTAAGCACCGGTCCGGTGCTAGGTGTCCGGGGTGAGCAGCGATACGCCGAGGCGCGCACGGCGCGAAAGCCATAGAGTCGGGCGATAGCGCTGATCGCCGTAGACGCGTTGCATATTCGTGAGTACCTTGAGAATACGGTCGGCGCCGAGGCGATCGCCGAAAGCGAGCGGCCCGTGCGGATAGTTGAGCCCCAGCGTGACCGCCTTGTCGATGTCGGCCGGCGTGGCGGTCTGGTTCTGCGCCACCGAGCAGCCGATGTTGACGATCATCGCGATGATGCGCTGGGCGATGAAACCGGGACTGTCCTTGGCCACCACGACTGGAACGCCGTCCGAGGCGAACAGCCCGTGGGCCGCATCGCGATACGAGGGCTCGGTGATCGGGCAGGTCATGATCGTGCGCCGCTTGACCATCGGAAAGAGCGTATCGACCGCAACCGTGCGTTTCGGGTCGAGCCCCTGCTCGAGCGCGCACGTGGTCGCATCCTCGCCGTACGGTGTCACCAGGATCAGTGCGCCGGCACTCGGCTTGGCGGCCGATTCCACCGGCGCGCCGAGCTTGTCGAGCAGTTGGGTGAGCGCCGCATGGGCCGCGGGCTCGGCTTTGCTCACCCAAACGCTCTGTGTCCGAGCGGTCGGGGCAGGCGCTTCGGACGGCGCGGCCTGCTCGCCGCTGGAATAGTCATAGAAGCCGCGCTTGACCTTGCGCCCGAGGATGCCGGCATCGAGGCGGCTTCGCATCACGAGCGAGGGCCGGTAGCGCGCTTCATGGAAGAACTGCGTGTACAGCAACTCGGATGCCGGCTGGGTGACATCGAGTGCGGTCAAGTCCATCAGTTCGAACGGACCCATGCGAAATCCGCCGACGTCGCGCATCACCCGGTCGACCTCGACGAAGCTGGCGATGCCCTCCGATACCAGGTGCGATGCTTCCAGCGAGTAGCCGCGTCCGACCTGGTTGACGAGAAATCCCGGCGCATCCTTCACCCGCACCGGCTCGCGCGTCATGCGCTTGCCCAATGCCATCAAGGCGTCGCCCACCCACGCTTCGGTGAGGATGCCGTCGATGACCTCCACCAGGCGCATCAGCGGAACGGGATTGAAGAAGTGAAAGCCGGCAAAGCGGCCGGGGCGCTTGAGCTTGTTCGCGAGCAGCGTGACCGAAAGCGAAGAGGTGTTGGATGCGATGATGCAATCGTCGGCGACGATCGCTTCGAGCTCGGCGAAGAGCTTCTGCTTGATGTCCGGATTCTCGACGACCGCCTCGATCACGCCATGACAGGGCTTGAGATCCGCCGGGCCGTCGACGATCTGGATGCGCTCGGTGGCCGCGGTTGCCTGCTCGGCCGTCATGCCGCCCTTCTCGGCCGCACGCTTGAGCATGCCGTCGATGAACTTCAGCGCTTCCTGTGCGGCCCCGGGCTTGGCATCGGTCAGCCGCACCCGGATGCCGCCGGCCGCCGCGACTTGCGCGATGCCTCGGCCCATGGCGCCTGCACCGATGACGCCGATCAACAGGTCGGGACGGTTCGCGTCGAATCCCACGGTGGTGTCTCCTGCACGATTGCGCTATGTTTGCGAGTCGCCTCGGCTGCCGATGGCATGCGAGGCACGAGGTAAGCGGCAATTCTACAGCGTTCGACGCACCGGGGCACGGCGGCGCGCAGGACGGCAATGCGGACCAACATCGGTAATCGCACGCATACGATTTCCACCGACCGAGGAGACGAGCCGGCGTCATGAAAACGATACTCGAGCTTGCGAAGGCGCTTGCGGCCGGCACGACTACGAGCGAAGCGATCGCCGACGAAGCGCTGGCGGCCGCAGCGCGGCCCGATGGCGAGGGCAAGCGGGTCTTCATTGCGCTCGATCCGGTCAAGGTGAAAGCACAGGCCCGGGCAGCCGACATGCTGCGCAAGGCCGGCATCGTGCCCTCCCCGCTTGCCGGCCTGCCGATCTCGATCAAGGATCTGTTCGATGTCGCGGGCGAAGTCACGTCGGCCGGCTCAGTCGCGCTGCGCAACGTCGCTGCCGCAACAGCCGATGCGCCGGCGATCGCGCGGCTGCGCGCTGCCGGCGCGGTGCTCATGGGTCGAACGAACCTCACCGAGTTCGCCTACTCGGGCCTCGGGATCAACCCGCACTACGACACGCCGCGCAATCCCTACGATCGGGCAACGGGCCGCGTTCCGGGCGGATCGACCGCCGGCGGCGCGGTTTCGGTGACCGACGGCATGGCCGTGATCGGGCTCGGAACCGATACCGGAGGCTCGACCCGCATCCCCGCGGCGTTGTGCGGCATCGCCGGCTACAAGCCGAGCAAGTTCCGCATTCCGACCGACCGGGTGTTTCCGCTTTCCATGTCGCTCGATTCGATCGGGCCGATGGGGCCGAGCGTGGCGTGTTGCGCGCTGACCGATGCGGTGCTCGCCGGCGAGCCGCCCATCGTGCCCGAGCCGGCGACACTTGCCGGCCTGCGGCTCGCCATTCCGAAGACGCTCGTCCTCGACGAGCTCGACGAGCACGTCGGCAACGATTTCAAGCGTGCGCTCGATCGACTGTCGAAGGCGGGAGCCCGGCTCGCCGAAATCGCACTCGCGCCTTTCGACGAGATGAACGACATCAACAAGCCGGGCGGCCTGTCGCCGATGGAAGCCTATTATGTCCATCGCGACCTGCTCGAGCGCGACGGCGAGCGTTATGACCCGCGCGTGCGGCTGCGGATCCTGGGTGGCGCCAAGGCCACCGCCGTCGATTACTTGTGGACACTCGACCGACGCCGCGACTGGATCAGCCGCGTGAGCCGCGCCCTGTCGGCCTATGACGCATTCATCATGCCGACGGTCGCCTGCATCGCGCCGCCGATCGCACCCTTGATCGCCGACGAGACTGCCTACCGGCGCACCAATGCGCGCGTGCTGCGCAATACCAACCTGATCAACTTTCTCGACGGCTGTGCGCTGTCGATCCCATGCCACGAACCGGGCAGCGCGCCGACCGGACTCATGTTGTGCGGGTTGAACGCAACCGACGCACGCATCTTCTCGATCGGCATCGCGATCGAGGCGCTGTTCGAGCAAGGCCGCAACGCATGAGCGATGCGAGCGTCACGGTGGTCGGAGCCGGCATCGTCGGCGTCGCATCGAGCCTGTGGCTGCAACGCGCAGGCTTCAAGGTCACCCTCATCGATGCGGGCGCGGTCGGCGAAGGCGCATCGTTCGGCAATGCGGGCAACATCAGTCCCGGCGCCGTCGTGCCGTATCTGATCCCGGGGATCTGGCGCGAAGCACCCGGTTGGCTGCTCGATCCGGAAGGGCCGCTCGCGGTGCGTCCCGGCTACTTTCTCAAGGTGTTGCCCTGGCTCACTGCCGCCGTGAAGTCGGCCAAGGAAGAGGCCGCACTGGCCACCTCGCGCGCCATGCACGCGCTGCATGGCGGCACGCTGCAAGCCTACGAAACGCTGACGCGCGGGACCGAGGCCGAAGGCTTGATCGAGTTTTCGGGTCAGCTCTACGTGTCGGAGAAGCCGAATACGGCCCAGGGCTCCGAGCTTGCGCGGCGCATGCGCGAGATGGCCGGGGTGAGGACGACGGTGCTCGACTGGATGGAGATCCGCGAGCTGGAGCCTTCGCTTGCACCCGTGTTCAAGAGTGGCATGCTGCTGCCGAACAATGGCCGCTGCAAGAATCCGCATCAACTGGTTACCGCGCTCGCATGCACAGCCGAGCGGGGCGGTGCGACCATCCTGCGCGGCAAGGTCGACGGCTTCCAGACCCATGGCACACAGGTTCGAGCCATCGTCATCGATGGCAAGCCGCAGGCGGTCGAGCGCGTCGTCATCGCGGCAGGGGCAGATTCAGCCGGCCTCGCGGCGGAGCTCGGCACGCGCGTTCCCTTGGAGGCCGAGCGTGGCTATCACATCACCATCGAGGATCCGGGCGTTGCGCCACGACTGCCGGTCACCCACACCGACGCCAAGTTCGCCTGTTCGCCAATGAACGTCGGCCTGCGCCTCGCCGGAACCGTCGAGTACGCCGGTATCGATTCGAAGCCGAACTGGCGCCGCGCGGAACTGCTGAAGGCGCAAGCGAAGCGCATGTTTCCGGGCGTGCGGCTGGACAAGGTCACGCGCTGGACAGGCAACCGCCCCAGCCTGCCTGACGGCTTGCCGGTGCTGGGCACAGCGCCGAGATTTTCCAACGCGTATTTCGCATTCGGCAACTCGCATTTCGGCATGAGCGCGGGGCCGGTCATGGGAAAGGTGATCGCAGAAATCGTCTCGGGCGCCAAGCCGAGCATCGATGTGGCGCCGTTCGATCCGGCCCGATTCGGCAAGGGGCGAGCCGCGTGAGATCGGTGCTGTGCGCTGCCTGGTTGCTTGCCTTCGCAGCGAGTGCAGTGTCGCAAGACTACGGCAGCACGCCGGAGCAGTTCGCGGCCTACGCGCGCGAGGAAATCGTCAAGTGGACGCAGGTCGTCAAGGCGACCGGCGCGCGCATCGATTGAAGACTTAGATGCCGAGCGCGTAGCATGGGCGCCGGGGATCCGCGGCGCCTTCGAGCAGGCCGTTGTCCTCGTTCACCCGGATCGCGCACACCGCACCGGCGCGCCACTCCAGAGCTTGCCACGGCCCCACCTTGTGGCCGAGCTGCACGAGGCGTTCGATGACGCTCGCATCCACGCGCGCTTCGACGTTCACCCGCCCCGGGTGATACGCATGCGGCGCGGAAGAGCTGGGGAAGCTGTAGGTGGCGAAGCGCGGCGCTTCCACCGCGGCTTGCGGCTCCATCCCGAAGACCACGATGTTGAGCAGCACCTGCGTCATCGCCTGCGGCTGGATGTCGTTGCCGGGCGAGCCGAATGGCATGAAAAGCTTCCCGTCCTTGAGCGCCATTGCTGGATTGGGCGTGAGGCGCGGGCGCTTGCCCGGCGCCATGACGGCGGGAATCGCGGGGTCGGTCCAGGATTGCGAGCCGCGCGAAGAAGGACACAAGCCCGTGCCCGGGATGACCGGCGTGGCGCTCGAGCCGTCGCTCGGAGTGGCCGAGAACGCGTTGCCCTGACGATCGACCGCACACACGTAGGAGGTGTCCGCGGCGGGATTCGGATCGCCCGAGGCATCGGGCGGCAGCTTCGGGCCGGGCAGGAAGCCTGCGATCTCTCCGGCCGGCGGCAAGCCGGGCGCGGCCGCATCGGGGCGAACGAGCTTGCGGCGCTCGGCGGCATAGGGTTCGGAAAGCAGCACGTCGAGCGGCACGTTCACGAACGCCGGATCGCCGTAGTAACGATGACGGTCGGCGAACGAAAGCTTCAGCGCCTCGATCAGCGTGTGCACGTATTGGGGCGAGTTGTGCCCCATGGCCTCGAGGTCGAAGCCGCTGAGGAGATTCAGCGTCTGCGGCAGCACGGGGCCTTGCGACCACGGTCCGCAGGCGTACACGTCGATACCGTGAAAGCGCGCGTGTACCGGCTTCTCGAAGCGCACGTCGTAGCCGGCAAGGTCCGAAGCCGTCACCCAGCCGCCATTTTCCTGGTGATAGCGCGCGATCTTTTGCGCGATATCGCCCTTGTAGAACGCGTCGCGCGCGGCCTTCAGGCCGGCCGCCCTGCCCTTGCCGCGATGCGCTGCTTCCTCGTCGATCATGTACTGGATCGAGGCGGCGAGCTCGGATTGCACGAAGCGCTCGCCCGTTCTCGGCGCCTTGCCCTTCGGTAGGAACACGGCGGCGCTTGCCGGCCAGCGCCGATACGCCGGCTCGTGATCGCGGATGTACTCCGCCATGAACTCGTGCATGGCGAAGCCTTCGCGGGCAAGCCGGGTCGCTTCGCGCGCGACCTCGCCGAAGCGCATCGTGCCGTAGCGCTCCAGCGCCGTGATCCACGCCGCGGGTGCGGCCGGCATGACGGTGCGCAGAATCCCGGGCGGCATCTTGCCGCCGTGCTGGTTGCGGAAGTGATCGAGCGAGGCCGCCTTGGGCCAGGTGCCCAGCCCGTCGATATTGACGATCTCGCGCGTCTCCGCAAGGTAGATCATGATCGGCGCGACTCCGGCGAAGTTCACGCGATCGGTCTGCAGGACGTTGAGCGCGATGCCGGCCGCGACGCCTGCATCGATGGCATTGCCGCCGGCCTCGAGGATCTGGAAGCCGGCATGCGCGGCGGAATAGTGTCCGGCCGCGATCATGTGGCGAGCGCCGGTAATGGTGGGGCGATACATGGGCATGGCAATCTCCGCGTTACACGATTCGGGCCGCCGCGCTCAATTCGGCTTCATGCGAGCGGCCCGCACGACTTTCCCCCAGCGCTCGTATTCGCTGTTCAATTTGCTGGCAAGCTGCGGCGGCGTCAAGGGCTCGATCTCGATCCCGAGCGCGACCAGTCGGGATTTGACATCGGGCGCCGTCACCGCGGCGATCGATGCCTGACTCAGCTTGTCGATTACTGCGCGCGGTGTGCCGGCGGTTGCGAGCACCGCGTACCAGGATCCGACATCGTAGCCCGGAAGCGTTTCCGCCATGGCCGGCACGTCCGGCAGCAGCGTCACGCGCTTGGCGCTGCTCACGGCCAGGAGCTTCAACTGTTTGCGCTGCACGAATGGCATGCTCGACGATAGACCCGAGATCATCATTTCGATCTGCCCCGATGCGAGCCCGATGAGCGCCGGGCCCGCCCCCTTGTAAGGCACGTGGACGATGTCGATGCCCGAGAGCATCTTCAGATACTCGCCCGCAAGGTGCGAAGTCGCCCCCGGACCGGCGGAGCCGAAGTTGAGGACGCCGGGCCGCGATTTCGCCAATGCAAGCAGCTCCTTGAAGGAATTGGCGGGCACCCGCGCGTTCACCAGCAAGCCCAACGGGCTATTGCCGATTAACGCAACCGGCGAGAGATCCTTGCGCGCGTCGAAAGTCAGCTTGATCATGTGCGGCGCGACTGCCAGTGTGCCGTTGGCGCCCACCATCAGGGTGTATCCATCGGGCGCCGCGCGCGCCGTGATCTCGCCCGCGATGCTGCCGCCTGCGCTATGCCGGTTGTCGACCACGAACTGTTGTCCCAGCATCTCGGACAGCCGACTGGCGTAGATGCGCGCGACCACGTCGGTCGGCCCTCCGGCGGCTTGCGTGACGAGCAGTCGCACGGGGCGCACGGGATAGGCCGCATCGGACGGCTTCTGAGCGTGCGCCGGGGTCGAAAGCGCAACCAGGCAGACAAGGGCGGCTGGGTGAAAGATCCGCATGCAAGTCATGCTCGTTTCCTTGAAAGGATCGTCGTTGACGTATGCCGCAATGTCGCGCAACGGCGCCCGCAT
>JBOIEI010000075.1:0-8046 GCA_050741055.1 Burkholderiales bacterium
CGCGAAACCACTTCAGCGATTTCCTCGGCGCCGACTTCGGTCCGAAGGAGCTTCGGCTTCGCGCGCTCGCCCGCGGTCGATGCCTGGTCGGCTGACTTCAACTGCGCTTCGAGTTGCGGCAACTTGCCGTACTGCAGCTCCGACATCGTCTGCCAGTCGCCTTTGCGGCGGGACTCCTCCATCTCCTGTCGGGCCTTGTCGATCTCCTCTTTGAGGTGCTGGGTTCCGGCGACGTTGGCCTTCTCGGCTTGCCAGACCTCGTCGAGATCGGCGTAGTCGCGCTCGAGTCGCGCGATCTCCTCATGAATCGTCGCGAGCCGCTTTCTCGATGCGTCGTCGGCTTCCTTCTTCACCGCCTCGCGCTCGATCTTGAGCTGGATCAGCCGGCGGTCGAGCCGGTCCATCGCCTCCGGCTTGGAGTCGATCTCCATCTTGATGCGCGCCGCCGCCTCGTCGATGAGGTCGATCGCCTTGTCGGGCAGGAAGCGGTCGGTGATGTAGCGGTGCGAGAGCTCCGCCGCGGCAACGATCGCCGGGTCGGTGATCTCAACGCCGTGGTGAACCTCGTATTTTTCCTGCAGTCCGCGCAGGATCGCGATGGTGCTCTCCACGCTCGGTTCGTCGACCAGAACTTTCTGGAAGCGCCGTTCCAGCGCCGCATCCTTCTCCACGTATTTGCGGTACTCGTCGAGCGTGGTCGCGCCGACGCAATGCAGCTCGCCGCGGGCGAGCGCGGGCTTCAGCATGTTGCCGGCGTCGATCGCACCCTCGGCTTTGCCGGCGCCGACCATGGTGTGCAGCTCGTCGATGAAGACGATGGTGCGGCCGCTGTCCTGGGAGATCTCCTTCAGTACGGTCTTCAGGCGTTCCTCGAATTCGCCGCGATACTTCGCTCCGGCCAGCAACGCCGCCATGTCGAGCGAGAGGACGCGCTTGCCCTTGAGCGTCTCCGGCACCTCTTCGTCGACGATGCGCTGCGCCAGCCCCTCGACGATGGCGGTCTTGCCCACGCCGGGCTCGCCGATCAGCACGGGATTGTTCTTGGTGCGCCGCTGCAGGATCTGGATCACGCGCCGGATCTCGTCGTCGCGGCCGATCACGGGGTCGAGCTTGCCGGCCCGGGCGCGCTCGGTGAGATCGATGGTGTATTTCTTGAGCGCTTCGCGAGAACCTTCGGCTTCCTGGCTCGAAACGTTCTCGCCGCCGCGCACGGCAGCGATCGCCTGTTCGAGCGCCTGGCGGGCGACGCCATGCTGCTTCAGCAGGCGCCCGGTTTCGCCCTTGTCCTGCAACGCGGCCAGCAGGAACAGCTCCGAGGCAATGAACTGATCGCCTCGCTTCTGCGCTTCCTTGTCCGTCAGGTTGAGGAGGTTGGAGAGCTCGCGGGAGACGTTCACTTCCCCGCCGCTGCCTTCGACCTTCGGCAGGCGGCGAATGCTTTCCTTCAGGGCATCCTTGAGCCCTTGTACGTTCGCGCCGGCGCGCGCCAGCAGCGAAGCTGCGCCGCCGTCGTCCTGTTCGAGCAGGGCGGAAAGCAGGTGTTGCGGCTCGATGTAGGAATTGTCGTTCCCCACAGCGACGCTCTGGGCATCGGCGAAAGCCTGCTGGAACTTGGTCGTGAATTTGTCGAATCGCATGGCAATTCAATCCCGTAGATCGAAGGTTGGAGTCTAGATGGGGGACTCCGGCGGCTTTTCAACCGGGCGTGCCGGCGGCTCCCACCACATCGGCGCGACTGGCAACGGGTCTGACCTCGATCAAATTCCGGGCCCGCGCAGGAATTTCGCTGTCCACCTGCACGCCGCCTGCGCTGCCCCTCTTCACGAAAGCGACGCACGTTCGCCTTTCTCGCGCGCGCACGCGAGAAGCCAGGTGGGCCGCAAAAATATGCAGCGAGCTTCGGCTATCGACTTACGAAGCTGCCCGCACTGCGGGCCGGCGTCCGCTGCCCGCTTCGGGATAGGGATAGAGCATGTTGAGCGCGACGCTGTGGTCGGCGCTGCGCACGATCCGGACATGCTCGCGGCGCAACTCGCGTGCATGGCCGCGGCCGCACGAGTGGGCGATCATGTCGATCTCCTTGTTCATGTTGCGGCAGTAGTTCGCTACGCGCAGGTATTTCTCTTCGACCACCAGCCCGCGCTGCAGGCGCCGGTTGTGGGTGGAAACCCCGGTCGGACAGGTGTTCTGGTGGCAGCGAAGCGCCTGGATGCAGCCGAGCGCGAACATGAAGCCGCGGGCGGTGTTGACGAAATCGGCGCCGACGCACAGCGCCCAGGCCGCCCTGGCGGAGGTGACGAGCTTGCCGGAAGCGACGACCCGCACGCGCTCCCTCAGACCCGCTTCGATGAGCGCGTCGACCACTCGCGGCAACGCTTCTGCGATCGGCAGGCTCATGTGATCGGCGAGCGTCTGGGGCGCAGCGCCCGAGCCGCCTTCGCCGCCGTCGATCGCCAGGAAATCGGGCGCGTACTCCAGGCCGCGACTGAGAACCTGCTCGCACAATTCGTTGATGAACTCCCAGCCGCCGATCGCCGTCTTGATGCCCACCGGACGCCCGGTCAGATCGCGCACATACGCGACGCGATCGAGCAGCGTGGCCATGTCGGCAATATCCGTATGGCGGTTAGGACTGATCGAGTCCACACCGGCGGGAATGCCGCGGATGCGCGCGATCTCCTCGGTCACCTTCGCCCCCGGCAGCACGCCGCCCTTGCCCGGCTTGGCGCCCTGCGAAAGCTTGATTTCGAACGCCTTCACCATCTTGGCGAGCTCCCTGGCCCGTTGCGGCGAGAACTCGCCGTCCTCGGTGCGGATGCCGTACTTGGCCGTACCGATCTGCATGATGATGTCGCAGCCGCCCTCGAGATGGTACGGCGCAAGCCCGCCTTCGCCCGTATCCATCCAGCAACCGGCTTCGGCTGCGCCCCTGGACAGCGCACGCACCGCGGGCTCGGAAATGGCGCCGAAGCTCATCCCGCTGATGTTGACGATCGAGCGTGCGCGAAACGGCTCCCTGCAATGGCCCCCGCCGATCGTGAGCGGCAGGCTGCACGAGCGCTCGGCCTCGAGCACCGGGAAGGGTGCGTTGACGAAAATGATCGAGCCGGGCTCACGCAGATCGTTGGTGGAGCCGAAACCAATCACGCCGCCTTCGTCCTTCGCCTCGCGATAGACCCAGGCGCGGGTGGCGCGATTGAAGGGCATCTCCTCGCGATCGCCCATGAAGAAGTACTGGCGGAAGTACTCGCCCTGGCGCTCGAAGAAATAGCGCAGGCGTCCGACCACCGGGTAGTTGCGCAGGACCGAATGCTTCTTCTGGGTGATGTCCTGGACGAACCAGACGAGCAGCGTGCCGATCAGGATGATCCCGATCACGGTGCCGAGACCGTAGGAAATCACGGTCATCATGCGATGTGCCCTCCTCTGGCTGGATTGCGAGTGCGTTTGTCGTACGCGCAAGGTCGAACATTACCGCAAGCGCCCGTCGCGCGTGAACCGCCTGGACTGCCTGGCTACGATAGGCTAGCCGATGGCGGGCGTTCGCAAGCCCCGAAAAAACGAGCGGATGCCGCGGGATTTCGCTCTTGCGCACACAGTCATACCGAAGCCGGAACGCTGCACGCAAAGGTCGCTAGAATAAGCCACGTGAGGAGCCGTCATGAATCTTACCCTTGAGATCGAACGCAATGTAGCCTCCGCGCTCGAAGAGGATATGGGCAGCGGCGATCTGACCGCGCTACTGATCGCGCAGGCAGCTCGCGCGAAAGCTCGCGTCATATCCCGTGTCGCTGCCGTGCTGTGCGGCGCGCCCTGGTTCGAAGCCTGTTTCCGCCAACTCGACCAGAACGTCCGCATTGCCTGGCACGCGCACGACGGCGATGCCATTCACGCCGACCAGGCGTTGTGCGAGATCGAGGGCAACTCCCGCGCGCTCCTGACGGGCGAGCGCACCGCGCTCAATTTCCTGCAGCTCCTTTCCGCCGTCGCCACGGTGACGCGCGGCTATGTCGAAGCAGTGCGCGGCACTCACGCGGCAATCGTGGATACGCGCAAGACGCTGCCGGGCCTGCGCCTCGCGCAAAAATATGCGGTCCGGGCGGGCGGGGGGTCCAACCATCGCATCGGCCTCTACGACGGCATCCTCATCAAGGAGAATCATATTGCAGCCTGCGGCGGCGTCGCGGCAGCGCTGGTCCAGGCCCGTGCGGCTGCGTCCGCGGGCGCGTTCACCCAGGTCGAGGTTGAACGTCTCGATCAGCTGGAAGAGGCGCTTGCCGCCGGCGCGAACATGATCCTGCTCGACAACTTCGATCTCGATCGGATGCGCGCCGCGGTCCGCATCAATGCGGGCCGCGCCAAGTTGGAAGCCTCGGGCGGGGTCACGCTCGAGAGCGTGCGCGCCATCGCGCTGACCGGAGTGGATCGCATTTCCATCGGCGCGCTGACCAAGGACATCAAGGCGATCGACCTCTCCATGCGGTTCGAGGCATGAGGCCATCCTCGGTCGAAGCGTCGCATTGCTTTCCATGGCGATGAATGCGGACGCCATCGTCGTCGGCGGCGGGCTGGTCGGTTCGGCCATCGGCTACGGTCTGGCGTGCGAAGGCTTGCGGCCGGTCGTCCTGGACGAGGGCGATGTGGCGTTGCGTGCCTCGCGCGGCAACTTCGGACTGGTGTGGGTGCAAAGCAAGGGCCTGGGCAATCCGCCCTACCAGCGCTGGAGCCGTACCTCCTCCGAGCTGTGGCCGGAACTGGCCGAGCGCCTGCGCGCCGAGACCGCTATCGGCGTCGGGCACCACCGTCCAGGCGGCGTTTGCGTGTGTCTCACCGAAGAGGAATTCGGCGCCCGCGAGCAGATGATGCGCGACATGCGCTCGCAGATGGGCGAGGATGGCTTCGACTATCGCATGCTCGATCGCGGCGAGCTGAAGGAGCTCCTGCCCGGCATCGGGCCCGCCGTCGTCGGTGGCTCGTGGTCGCCTTACGACGGCCACGCCAATCCGCTCTACACGCTGCGCGCACTGCACGCCGGGCTTGCGGCTCGCGGCGGATGCTATGTCCCAGAGGCCAAGGTCCATACGCTCTCGGCGGCGTCCGGCATCTTCACTGCCGCGACCGCGCGCGGCCGATTCCAGGCGCCGCGCCTGGTGCTCGCGGCGGGACTGGGCAGCGCCGCGCTCGCGGCGCAGGTCGGCTTGCACATCCCGGTCTTTCCGGTGCGCGGACAGATCATCGTGACCGAGCGCATCGCGCCGCTCTTACGCATGCCGACGCTCATCCTGCGCCAGACCGACGAGGGCAGCATCATGATCGGCGAGTCGCGCGAGGAGGGCCGCAGCGACGACCAGAGCGGCATCGAAGTCGTGCATCGTCTCGCCGCGCGTGCGGTGGCCACCTTTCCGCTGCTCGCGGGCGTTCGCATGGTGCGCACCTGGGCGGCGCTGCGGGTCATGTCGCCCGACGGCTATCCGATCTACGAGCAATCGCAATCCTGTCCAGGAGCCTTCGCCGCCACCTGCCACAGCGGGGTCACGCTCGCGGCCGCACACGCGCTGCGCTATGCGAAGTACGTCGCGCAAGGGTCGCTCCCCGACGAGTTCCGGGTCTTCCACAGTCGCCGCTTCGGCTCCGATGTACGCCTCTCTTCCTGACGCGCCCGGCACGCAGGTGTCGGTCACGGTGGACGGCAAGCCCGTCGCGGTGCCGGCGGGCGCCAGCGTGGCGGCGGCTTTGCTGCTCGCGGGTGCGGTCCCGAGCCGGGCGAATCCCGTGAGTCACGCGCCGCGCGCCCCGTATTGCATGATGGGCGTGTGCTTCGAGTGCCTGGTGGAGATCGATGGCATTCCCGAGCGGCAAGCATGCATGATCGCGGCCGTTGAAGGCATGCGGATTCGGTGCGCGCCGCGATCGTCACCACCCGAGCGGTCATGAGCGAACCGTACGATCTTGCCATCGTCGGCGCGGGTCCCGCCGGAATGGCCGCCGCAACCACAGCCGCGGAGCTCGGCTTGCGCACCGTCGTGCTCGACGAGCAGGAGGCGCCGGGCGGTCAGATCTATCGTTCGATCGAGCGCGTGGCACGCGACCATCCGCAACGCCTCGCGATGCTCGGGGAGGACTACGCCGCCGGGCTCGCGCTCGTGCGCGCATTTCGCGCATGCTCGGTCGACTACCGTCCCGGCGCGACCGTATGGCAGGTCGAGCATCCGCTCGGCATCCTGTATTCGGCGCGCGGCGAGTCGCACCGCCTGCGCGCGCGCCGCATCCTGATCGCGACCGGCGCGATGGAGCGTCCGATGCCGCTCGCGGGATGGACCTTGCCGGGCGTCATGACGGCTGGCGCGGCGCAGATCCTGTTGAAGACGGTCGGCGCGGTGCCGCAGGGACGGGTCGTGCTGATCGGTTGCGGTCCCCTGCTGCTGCTGTTCGCGTGGCAGCTGCTGCAAGCGAATGTGCGCGTGTCGGGCCTCGTCGATACGAGCACGCCCGGCGCGCGCCGCCGAGCCGCACGCCACCTGCCGGCTGCCCTCATGGCGCCGGGGTACGTCGGCAAGGGACTGCGCTACATCCGCGTGCTGCGCGAGGCCGGCATTGCGATGCTCGACAACGTCGAGCACGTGCAGTTGAATGGGAGCGAGCGGGTCGAGGAAGTGGTCGTGAAGCGTAGCGGTGCAACCGAGTGCCTGGCCGCCGATGTCGTGCTCCTGCATCAGGGGCTGGTGCCGAACGCGAACCTCGGCTGGGCGTTGCGCTGCGAGCACGAGTGGAACGAAAGCCAGCGCTGCTTCATCCCGCGCGTCGATCCCTGGGGCCTCGCGTCCCAGGCCGAGACCCAGTTCGCCGGCGATTGCGCCGGCATCGCCGGAGCCCGCGCCGCCGAACACGCCGGTCGGCTTGCGGCGCTGGAAGCAGCCTGCCGCCTGCAACGCATCGACGCCGCAGAGCGCGACGCGAGGGCACGCGGGCCTGCCGCCGAATTGCGCCGGCACCGCCGCATCCGGCCGCTGCTCGAAGCCCTCTATCGCCCGGGCGATCGTTACGTGGCGCCCGAGCAGGACGACGTGATCGTGTGCCGCTGCGAGGAGTCGACCGCGGGCGACATACGGCGCGCGGCCTCTCAAGGCTGTCCCGGGCCCAACCAGATGAAAGCGTTCGTCCGCTGCGGCATGGGGCCGTGCCAGGGGCGCATGTGCGGCCTCACCGTGACCGAGCTGATGGCCGCCGCACGCAACGTGTCGCCGGACCAGATCGGCTACTACCGCATCCGGCCGCCGATCAAGCCGCTGGCCCTGGGCGAGCTCGCCGAGCTGCAACTCGAATAGGTTCCGCCTACGGATCGAGCGCCAGCGCCGCTTCGACCCGCTGCCTGCCGTAGATCGCCTCCGCTCGCGCCCGCGATATGCGCTCATCGCGCAGATCGGCAGCCAGCGCGCGCAGATCGCGCTCCCCCGGGGCGCCGTAGCCGCCGCCGCCCGGCGTTTCGATCCGCATCGAATCGCCCGGCGCCATCTCGACGCGAGCGACCTTCGAGTAAAGGGCCTTCGCCGCGGGCGTGCCGTGATTCTGAATCAGCTGCGCCCGGCGGCCGTCCTGACCGCCGAACACGCCGGTCGGAATGCCGACGGCATGGCTGTCGGAGCGCACGGAGAAGATGGTGTTGGCAACCAGCGCCCGGATCTGGCGCGCGATGCCCATGCCGCCGCAGTGACGCCCGGCCCCGCCCGAATCCGGCACGAGCGCGTACTCGTCCACGCGCAGCGGGTACTCGTTCTCCAGCGCCTCCACCGGCAGGTTCGAGGTGTTGGTCATGTGCACGTGCACCGCGTCCATGCCGTCGGCGTCCGCGCGCGCGCCGCTGCCGCCGCCGAGCGTCTCCAGGTAAACGTAATGTCCTTCACGCCGCGTCAACGCCCCCGAAAAGACGATCGCCGGCACCGCGTCGTTGCCGGACGCCATCACCTTCGCCTGCGGCAGCACGCCGCGGAAGGCGCCGAAGATCGCGCCCGCCACTTTCTGGCAGGTGATCGAGCGCGCGCCCACCGC
>JBOIEI010000076.1:0-2493 GCA_050741055.1 Burkholderiales bacterium
GCAATGGACCACCCGACGGTCATCTGCGCGGCCGGCAACAGCCCGATCGACAACCCGACCGCCGCGCTCTCGAACGTGGACCATCCCGCCCGCTGCAGCAGTCGCATCAGGACCATACCCACCAGCGCGAGCAGGAAAACAGCCCCGAGTCGCAACCACACGAGATTCGCGACCTGTCCGTCCAGCGGGCGCACCGTGGCGACCAGCAGCGGGCCGTATACGGGGCGTCCGTAAGAGGACGTAAAGCGAATCAGGTGTTCGGGAATCTCGCGGGTTTCGCGCAAGTGCGAATAGTCGTCCCGGAAGCCGTATTCGTGAAAGACGGTGGGCCAATACGTCGCAAGCAAGACGAGCAGGAATAGTGCGAGACAGATCCAGTTACGCACTATCTGCCCGCACATACGTAGTATTGGGCACCCAGCGGCAGCCAGGTGAGATGGCGCTCGAGCACGCGCAATCGGCGCAGGAAGGCCGGGAAGAAGATGCGATAGCGGATGCGCGCAGTGCCGAAGCCGGCCTCGAGCAGGCGCTCACGCATCGTCGGCGCCATGATGAGCACCGCGTTCTCATCGAACTCGCACGTATTTACGGCGCGGCGCGTCAGCGGATTCAGCGGATTGTGCTCGAAGACGAACAGGGTGCCGCCGGGCTTGAGAACGCGCCGTAACTCGCGCAGCAAGCCGATGTGCTCCCCGGGTGGGACATGATGAAACACGCACGACGCCAGAGCTACGTCGAAGCTTGCGGCTTCGTAGGGAATGGTCGTGCCGTCGAAATGGCGGAACTCGGCCTCGTCCTGATGCTTCGCCGCGCCGATGGCGAGGCTGCGCTTCGACACGTCCAGGCACGTAACGCTGGCCGCGGGCATATGGCGACGGAAAAACGGCACCGAGTAGCCGACGCCAGCGCCGAAATCGAGCACGCGCCCGTCGAGCCCCGCGTTCGCCCCCGTAAGCTCGGCGGCAATGTCCTTGATCTTGTACTCGGCGAAATACTCCGGGTTCTCGCCCGACAGCTTGATGTTCGCGGCATGGAGGTCACGATACTCGGCGGCAAACTTGTCGAACTCGGCTTCGTCCATCGGATTCGAGCTTTCAAAGATCGCGCTGGCCGATGAGCTCGATGCCGCGTGCGTGGATCAGCTCTCTGATCCGTGCGGCTGCGAGCGCCTCGCCCTCGGCCGGACCGGCGTAACCCCATTGCCGCTGCGGGCCGTCGGGCTCGGCCTCTGCCGGATGGCACATGAGCTCGATGGTGCCGCGCGTGGGCAGATTGCGCAAAACCGTCTCCAAGTTGCCCTGCGTGAGTCTTCCGCCGAAATAGAAACCGACGAACCGGTCGGGATGCCCCAGGCGCCGCAATGCCGACAGCGTGCAGACCGCGTTCAACGCGAGCTGTTCGGCGAGCCGCCGTGCGCTGCCGAGGCTTTTGAACATGTAGGCATGCAGCCGCTCGCAAGGATAGCGTATGACGCGGATCGCGTGTGCGCTTGCCAGATCGGCAACGATGCGCGCAATGCCCGGCAGCGCGTGTACGTGCTGATGGCTGTCGAGATGGCTGATCGAAAGGCCGTGAGAGCGCGCGAGCCGGATCTGCGCGTCGAGCTCGGTGCGCACCTCGGCAGCCACGAGCGAACCGCGGGCGTAGCGGCGCGCAAAATCGAGCGCGTGGGGCGCGAACCGCAGGTTCTCGTCGACCAGCGACGATACCGTATCGGGCGATGTTATGGGCCCGAGCCCGGTGAGCGTGAGGTGCACGCCGATGTCGAGCGCCGGATTCTCCTTCGCAAGCGCCACTGCGTGCTCGAACGCGGGACCATTGACCATCACCGAGGCCGACGTGACGATGCCGTCTCGATGCGCCGCGACGATGCCGCGATTGATGGCGGGCGAAAGCCCGAAGTCATCGGCATTCACGATCAACCGTGCGCCGGCCGCGTTCACGTGGTCTTGCTCGAAGGCCGCGGCGCGTGCGCGAACGCCCAATGCTTGCAGCCGAGATAGTTCAGCATCATCACTGCAACCGTGGTGGGCACCCACACGGCAATCTCGGGGTAGTGCAGCACATCGACGAAACGAAACATTACCGCCGTGCTCAGCGTGAGGCTCGAAAGGTTCACGATCGTGAAGCGCACGGCCTGCGCCGCCGCATTTCCGGAGGCGCGAAACGTCCAGGTGCGGTTCAGAAGGAAGCTATTTATCATACCGGCCAGGTAGGCGAGCAGGTTTGCAAGGGCGGCGGCCGGGAAATGCCGTTGCACGGCGTCAGGCAGGTAGTGGAAGCTCAGGAAGAACACGGTGAAGCTCACGACGAAATTCGTGAGACCGACGAGCGCGAAGCGGATGGCCGTATGCGCGCGGCTCGCGCGAAGCTTGCGCAGCACGATCAGGTGCCGGTGCGAACGTCGGTCGGGGCGGCCGCCTGGAGGTGAGTGCGGTTGCGCGGCCGGAGGACGGCGCCGGCGGTCTCGCGTACCAGAAAGCGCGGCCGGCC
>JBOIEI010000077.1:0-2869 GCA_050741055.1 Burkholderiales bacterium
AAATGAGCGACGAGCAGCGCGCGCTGACCGAGGAGAACCAGGCGGCCGGCGGGCGACTGCGCGGCGGTCCCTATTGGGTTTATCTCTATGATCCCGAGCTGATGCGCAAGCAGATGGCGCTCAACGACCATGTACGCGATTCCTCGTTGGACAAGCGCGTCCGCCAGATCGCGATCATGACCACGGTGCGGTTCTGGAACTCGGAATATCCCTGGGGCGTTCAGGCGCGCCTGGCGCACGAACTAGGCGTCGATGCGGCTATCATCGACGCCATCAATACCGGCGAACGGCCGAAGCTCGACGATTCGCGCGAGGCCGCGGCCTATGAGGTCGCGTCGGAATTGCTTGCCGAGAAAAGGTTGAGCGACGAGCTTTACGCCAAGGCGAAGAAGCTGTTCGGCCTCGAGACGCTGATCCACCTCGTCACCTGCATCGGCTTCTACAGCATGCATAGCTGCACAGCGAATGCGTTTGACGTCGTGCCACAGGGTGATATGCCGATTCCGCTGAAAAAATAATCTCGTAGCGCAGAACCTGCAGCCGAATTCCCTTTCGCGCCGCCCAGGCTCGAAACTTCCGTTGGATGAATTCGCCCGCAGTCAGCGCGTTCTAGTTACACCGCCGCCTTCGCAACCTTCGCCATGCCCTGTGCCTCGGCAACAGTGCGAAGCGCGCGAGATAGACGCGTGGATCGTCATCCTCAGCTGCTGCATTGAGGTATTCGGCGGCCAGCTTCGGATCGGCGCGCAGCTCCTTGATGAGCCGCTCGCGGTGCGAGACGGTCAGTTCTTTGATCGAGGTTCTGGCTTTCGCCGCCTTGCGTTCTCGTGCCACAGTTTCACCGCCTTTCGCTGTCGACGTGATTCAGGACCCGATCCTGCACGACGCGAGAACACCCGAGCTTTCGGATCTCCCAATGGTGATGCGCAGTGGACCGTCAGGGGCGCGTGTCGGGTTTACGTAGACCCGATGCCTGGATCAAGCGCGTCCATTTCGCGAGGTCGTCGCGAATGATGGCCGCGAACTCCTGCGGGGAGCTGGTGTTGATCTCCGCGGCGCTCGCGAGCATGCGCTGCTTCATCTCCGGCGTGCTCATGACGGCGACGATGTCGTGATGGAGCCGCTCGATGATGGCGCTCGGCGTCCCTGCCGGGGCGAGCACGCCGTTCCAGGTGAGCAGCACCAGGTCGCGGAAACCCGATTCGGCGGCGCTCGGGATTTCCGGTGCAGCGGGCGATCGCTTGCGGTCGGTGACCATCAGTGCGCGTAGGCGTTTGCTCTTGATGTGCACGACGGCCGACGGCAGCGTGGCGAACATCGCATCGACGTGGCCGCCGACGAGATCGACGATGGCTGGACCACCGCCCTTGTACGAGACGAAGGCGAAGGAGATCGCGGTGAGCTGCTTGAACATCTCGCCGCTCAGCGTGGTCGTGCCGAGCCCAGCGGTCGCGACGTTGAGCTTGCCGGGGCGGGCGCGCGCGAACTGCACGAACTCCTTCACCGATTGCACCGGCATCGAGGGATGCACCACCAGTACGCTGGGGAACGAGATCACGCCGCTGATCGGAGCGAAATCGGCGATCGGGTCGTACGGCATCTTCTCGTAAGGGCTCAGCACCAACTCGTTGCTGGTGCCATGAAAGAGCGTATAGCCATCGGGCGGCGCCTTCGCCACCAGGCTCGCGCCGATGGTCCCGGTCGCTCCGCCGCGGTTGTCGACCACCACCGGGCGCCCCAGCGCATCGCTCAGCGCCTGCGCTGCGGTATCGGCGGCACCGCCGGGCGGCCAGCCGACCACCAGACGCACGGGGCGATTCGGATACTGAGCCGATGCACATGCCGCCATGCACGCGGCAACGAGCGCAACGACGCAACGGATCGAACGAGCGGACATGAACGGCGTCTCGCAATGGCGCAATCGGCTTACTCGATTAAACCATTCGATGTATTTCCAACCTTATTGGAATTATTACACTATATCTAATCAGTCGGCTTGTACTGACAGACCATCACTCCGGTCCACGACGCAAAGCAGACTGGCTCGACCCACTAGTCGAGACGAACACGTCGACTCTGGATGACTAGCAGCAGATTCGCTCACGCCGCGCGAAGGGGACGACGTTGCTCGCGCGTAACGCATCGACATGATCTGCCCACTTCTGCAGCCAAGCCCTCGCCTCGCCGTCGTAGCGATGCCGATCGTAGATGGCGCTCACCGAGCTATCGACGTGATTCAGAATGCGGTCCTGCACGACGCGAGGGCAGCCGAGCTTGGCCAGTCCCGTTGCAACAGTGCGGCGCAGATCATGAACCGTCCACGCGATCTCGATCGGATCCGCAGCCGGCACGCCTCCCTTCTCCTTGCGAGCTTCGTATTGCGCCAGGCCGAGCGCCTTTTGTCCGACATGATGCCCGTCCATGGGCGATGGAAACACGAACACTTCGTTCAACGTACGGCGAGCGGTCAGCAGGTCGATCGCCTGTCGCGGAAGCATCACATCGTGCGGCTCGCCGTTCTTCGTCTCGCGGATAGTCCATACGGCACGCTCTACGTCGATATCACGCCAGCGCGCCGCCACCACCTCGCCCGAGCGGCAGCCGGTGAGCAGGACCAATGTCAACGCATCGCGCACGGTACGGCTGTATGGACTGTGCGGCAGCCAGCGCACGAATGTCGCCAGCTCCGCGTCCGTGAATGCGCGCTTTCTGCGCACCTGCGGTGCAGCTTTGATGCCGAGCGTGGGCAGTACGAAGTCGTCCGGCAGGCGCGCCTGCTCCGCAGCATGCGTGTAAGCGCAGCGAATCCGTCCGAGCAGATAAGTGCCGCATCGTGGTGCGCGAGTCAGTACGGGCCGGATCACTGCGT
>JBOIEI010000078.1:0-1906 GCA_050741055.1 Burkholderiales bacterium
GTGAGCGTATCGAGCCGCGGGCCGGCCGTGATGTACTGGAGCCGGTTGTACAGCTCCTGCTCCTGCAGCTTGGTCTTGTAGAACTGGTCGACGGTCGCCAGGAACTTCTCCAGCAAGGGGCCGAGCGTGGGGCTGGCGGGCAATTCCGCCTGGCGCAGTGCCGCGAGCGTGGCTTCCAGGCGGCCGATCTGGGTGGCGTCGGGCGCGAGATTGAAGCGCAGGACTTCGGCCTGCACCGCGCCGAGGCTTTGCTCGAACGCGGTGATGCGATCACGCTGGCGCGGACTGGAAAGCAGCGCCTGGCGCAGCGACTTGTTGATGTCGGGTGCCGTGACCAGCGCAGTGTCGAGCCGCTGGCGCGCCTCGGCGGCCGTGATGCGGTACTTTTCCATCAGCGCGGCCTTGTCGTTGAACGCGCGCTTGAGCTCGGGGAAGCTGTAGGACACCATCCGGCTCACCGAGGATTCGTCTTCGATCCCCTGCAGTGCGCGGCGAAGACGCTCGGCGGCGTGTGCGGCCGCCAAAGGTGTGGCTGCCGAGTCGTTTTGCAGGCGCAGGAGCTCCGATTCCCAGCGCGTGTCGATGTCCTTCAGCTCGCGCAGGTGCGAGGCGATCTGCACCTGGCGGCGAAACTCGCCGATGTCGGTCTTGTAGTAGAGAAAGGCGAGCCCCGCGACCAGCACCACGGCCAGTACTGTGATCGCCGCCATTTTTGCGGAATTCAACGTTCCTCCCCCGATCGGCCCCGGCGGCGATGCGCGCTTTCGCCCGGAATCTCCCGTCCCTCCCCGCCTGCCCAGGTGCGGCGTGGCGAGCGTATCGGACCCGCCGGCGAGCGGGCTTTGCGTTGTCATGATTCCATTCGGGCCGGCATGGCGCAATGGCGCGCTTAGCATAGCAGAGGCGTCTCGCCCCAGATAGCGACCCCGTCACTCTCCCAGGTAGGCGCGGCGAACCGCATCGTTGCCCAGAAGCGCGGGGGCGGTGTCATGCAAAGTGACGGCGCCGCTTTCGAGCACATAGCCCGAATCGCACGCCTGCAGGGCAAGACGCGCATTCTGCTCGACCACCAGGATGGTGACGCCCTGGCGCGCGATCTCGGCCACGATCTCGAAGATGCGCGCGACCACGAGCGGGGCGAGTCCCATGCTGGGCTCATCGAGCAGCAGCAGCCGCGGCCGGCTCATGAGCGCGCGCGCGATCGCAAGCATTTGCTGTTCGCCGCCGGAGAGCGTGCCGGCACTCTGGCTGCGGCGCTCGCGCAGGCGCGGGAAACGCTCGAAGACCTGCACCAGATCGGCCGCGATCGCTTCCCTGTCGGTGCGCACGTAAGCGCCCATGGCGAGGTTCTCGTCCACGCTCAACTGAGGAAACACGCCGCGGCCTTCGGGCACCAGGGCCAAACCCCGTCGCACCAGCTCGAACGCACGCATGCCGCCGACCGGCTCGCCGTCCAGCAGCACCGATTCGCGCGCGACCGGCAGCAGTCCCGCGATCGCCTTCAGGGTCGAAGTCTTGCCGGCGCCGTTGGCACCGATGAGGCATACCATCTCGCCCGCGCCGATCATGAGGTCGATGCCCTTGACGGCCTGGATGCCGCCATAGGCCACGCGCAGGCCGCGTACCTGAAGCAGCGGCCGCGCCTCGCTCATGCGGTCGCCTCCGAACGCTCAACGAGTTGCGAAGGCCAAGCCGTCGGCGAGCTGGCGGCAGTTCGCTTTGCGGTCGATCCCCGCAAGCGGGGCGCCTCATGAACCGTCGAGCCAGCTGAACCGCCGGAGCAACGGCGCCTGGCGCCATTCGACTTGCGGTCGATCCCCACTTCGTGGGGCCCCTCGCCCGGGAGTCTCATGTCGCCCCCCTCGCCCGGTAAGCTCACGCCGCCACCTGCGCCGCGAACCACTCG
>JBOIEI010000079.1:0-2275 GCA_050741055.1 Burkholderiales bacterium
TGCAACGGGTGGGCCGCGCCGGACACGCCGTGCACGCAACGCCGAAAGGACGGCTGTTTCCACTGTCGCGCGACGATCTGACGGAATGCGTGGCCCTCCTGGACGCGGAACGGCGCGGCGAACTGGACGTGCTGCAGGTGCCGCAACGGCCACTCGATGTGCTCGCGCAACAGATCGTCGCCGAAGTTGCGGGCCGCGAATGGGACGAGACCGCTCTTTACGAACAAATGCGCCGCGCGTGGCCCTACCGCGACCTTACGCGCGAGCAGTACGGCGCCGTGGTGCGCATGCTGGCCGATGGCTACACGACGCGGCGCGGCCGGCGCGGCGCTCACCTGCACCGCGATGCAGTCAACGGCGTCCTGCGTGCCCGGCGCGGAGCGCGCCTCACGGCGCTCACCAACGGCGGCGTGATTCCCGATCAGTTCGATTACGACGTCGTGCTTTTGCCGGAAGGCTTCAAGGTCGGCACGCTGAACGAGGATTTCGCGTTCGAGAGCCTTCCCGGCGACATTTTCCAGCTCGGCAACACCTCCTACCGCATCTGCAAGGTGGCGCAGGGCAAGGTGTATGCCGAAGACGCCCGGGGCGAGCCGCCCAATATCCCGTTCTGGTTCGGTGAGGCACCGGGGCGCAGCGATGAATTGTCGCGGGCCGTCAGCCGGCTGCGCACGGAACTGGAGCATCGACTCGAAGCGGGAGAAGACACGGCTTTCGCCTGGGCGCGGGAGGAACTGGGGCTCGAGGAGCCGGCCGCGCGCCAGCTCATCGACTATACGGCCGCCTCACGCGCCGCGCTCACCGTATTGCCGACTCAACGTACGATCATCTTCGAACGCTTCTTCGACGAAGGCGGCGACCAGCACCTCGTGATTCATTCGCCGTACGGCTCGCGCATCAACCGCGCCTGGGGCCTCGCGTTGCGCAAGCGCTTTTGCCGCGCATTCAATTTCGAACTGCAGGCGGCCGCGGATGAAAACACCATCGTGTTGTCGCTCGGCGTCACGCACAGCTTCGCGCTCGAAGACATCACCCGCTATCTCAGCTCCGCCAGCGTGCGCGAGGTACTGACGCAGGCGCTGCTGGATGCGCCGATGTTCGGCACGCGCTGGCGCTGGAACGCCAGCATTGCGCTCGCCATAAAGCGCAACTTCAACGGCAAGCGCGCCCCGGCGCAATTCCAGCGCTCCGACGCCGAAGACCTGATGGCGGTCGTGTTCCCGGACCAGCTCGCTTGCGCGGAAAATTTGAGCGCCGGCTATCGCGAGATCCCCGACCATCCGCTGGTGCAGCAGACCGTAAGCGACTGCCTGCGGGAGACCATGGACGTCGACGGCCTGCAAAGCTTGCTCGAGAGACTGGAACAGGGCGAGATCCGCATCGTGTGCCGCGATCTCGCGGCGCCCTCGCCGATGGCATTCGAGATTCTGGGTGCACGGCCCTATGCGTTCCTCGACGACGCGCCGGCCGAGGAGCGCCGCACGCTGGCCGTGCGGCAGCGCAGCATACTCGGCGTCGAGGAAGCGGCGGCGCTCGGTCGGCTGGACATGCAAGCGATCGACAAGGTGCGCAGCGAAGCCTGGCCGGAACCGCGCACGGCGGACGAATTGCACGATGCGCTGCTCGTGATGGCCTTCCTGACCGCGCGCGAGGGCGAGGCGGGGGGGAAGAATGTAGAGGAGTCGGGGCTCGCGTTCGGCTGGCGGAACCTGTTCGACGAACTGGTGGCCGTCGGACGCGCCGCGTGCCTGACGCCGCCCGGGGGCGAAACGCTATGGGTGGCAGCCGAACGCCTGCAGTGGTTTCGCTGGCTGTGGCCGAAAATCGAAACCGAGCCCGCCATTGACGCGATCGCAGATCCCGGCGTTGGCGATGCCGATGCGGCGCTCCGCGAAATACTGCGCGGCCGGCTCGAAGCGCTGGGACCCGTAACAGCCAGGACGCTGGCCGCGCCGCTCGGCTTCGATGCCGATCGCCTGGGCGGCGCCGTCGCCGCATTGCAGAACGAAGGCTTCGCGATGCAGGGACAGTACACGGGCGCTGCCGGTTTGGAATGGTGTGAGCGTGGTCTGCTCGCGCGCATACACCGCTACACCCTCAAACGCCTGCGGGCCGAGATCGAGCCTGTCAGCCCGGCCGCCTATTACCGCTTCCTGTTGCACTGGCAACACGTTGCCGGTGATGAGATCGAAGGGCCGGAAGCCCTTGCCGCCGTGCTCGAACAACTGGAAGGCTATCCCGCGGCCGCCTCGAGCTGGGAAGCGAGCCTCCTGCC
>JBOIEI010000080.1:0-5115 GCA_050741055.1 Burkholderiales bacterium
ATTCAATCTCGTGCTGCTGGCTGTATTCGCGCTCGGCTTTGTCGTGAGCGGCGTAATGTCCTGGAATCTGCTGCAGCGTAACGCGCGAGACGAAGTGGTGCGCAACGCCGAGCTGCTGATGGAAGCGGCGCTGGCGGTGCGCGGCTACACCGTCGCCCAGGTGAAGCCGCACCTGGACGACAAGCTCGAGCGGGTGTTCCTGCCGCAGACGGTGCCGGCATACGCGGCCACCGAAACGCTGAACCAGGTGCGCAAGAAGTACCCGAACTACAGCTACAAGGAAGCGACGCTCAATCCGACCAACCCGCGCGACCGCGCAGTCGAGTGGGAAACCGACGTCGTCAACGCCTTTCGCAATCGGGCGGATCTCAAGGAGCTGAGCGGCGAACGCTCGACGCCCACCGGGCCGGCGCTCTACGTCGCGCGTCCGATCCAGATTTCCAACCCGGCTTGCCTGGCCTGCCATAGCGTCCCGGATGCCGCGCCCGCCTCGATGCTCAAGCTCTACGGGCGCAACAACGGCTTCGGCTGGCAGCACAACGAGATCATCGGCGCGCAGGTGGTCTCGGTGCCGATGGCGCTGCCGATCGAGAACGCCAACCGCGCCTTCTACACCTTCATGCTGTCGCTGGCCGTGGTGTTCATCGCCGTTTTCGCCGCGCTGAACGCGATGCTGTCGTGGATCATCATCCGTCCGATCGCGAGCATGTCAGCGGCCGCTGACAAGGTGAGCGTAGGCGACTTCACCATTCCGGAGTTCTCCGAGCAGGGCAAGGACGAGGTATCGGTGCTGGCCGCCTCGTTCAATCGCATGCGTCGCAGCCTGCAGCAGGCGATGAAGCTCATCGAGGGGTGACGTTTCCGATCCACCCAGGAACCTGCCCGCACCAGCGGGCAGCACCAGCGGGCAGCACGACGCCCCTGTCCTACGACTGCGCCCGCGCCCGCCCGAGTCGGTGAATTGCATCGGAATTCGACGCTTTATCCGGGCGCAGCCGCTCACCTTGCACCGTGACAATTCTCGCATCGCTGGTGAGAAGGCGACGGCATGGCGCAAATTATCTGCATCATCGGCAACAAGGGCGGAACCGGAAAGACGACGCTCTCGCATCTGCTGGCACATGGGCTCGGTTTGTTCGGCAAGTACGCGGTCGCGGTGCTTACCGACATCGACCGCCAGCCGCTCTTCAAGGTCAATCGCAACTACCTGCCGTTCGATGCGCGCCAGGCGGACAACCTCGAGCGCGCGGTGCGAAAGCTCCGAGCGACGGACAATTGGTACGGCGTCGTGGACGGCGGGGGCAACCGCCCGCAGATGGACGCAGTGCTCGCCAGCCTGGCCGACCTGGTGCTGATACCGTTTCGCGACTCGCACGAGGATATGCGAACGCTTGCAGCCGATCTCGCGCGCTTGCCGCAGGCCTACGCGCTGCCGTCGCAGTGGCCGACCAATCCGATGCAGCGCCGAGCCGCCGACCATTCGCTCACGCAGCTGCTGGGTGCTTTTCGCAGCCGCGTGCTCGCGCCGGTTCATTCGCAAAGCGCAACCAAGCTATTCCTACAGCATGAGCTGCCTGCGCAGTTGCCCTCGGCATTAAACGACAGTGCGCGCATGTTCGCGCTGCAAGTGATGGAGCGGCTGCGCATTGCGCTGCCCGAGGACCGCTGGACTCCGATTCCGAAGCAGCAGGCGATCGGTGTTGCGGCGGCGCACGACAGCAGGCAACGCGCAGCGTAAACGACAATCCGCAACGCAATTCGGCGCCGATCAAGCGCCGTGTCACTGCGCAGCGGAATGCGAACCGCATGCCGGCCGCATTGCTCTCACAACCTGCCAACCGTCGCTTCGAGACAACAGGCTTGCACCCCTGCCCGGGTTCGGCTGCACGTTACGTACCGCCTGCGCGCGACAAGGCATCCCCGTTGCGAGGCAGTGGATGCGCCCTTCCGGGAGATGAGGAAGGGCAAGCGACGGCCGTCGCTCTCGGTGCGGCCGGCGCCTTTCTCACTATGTCCAACTGTTTTGGAGTTTTGCCATGAAGTCGATTGTCGCCACACTGACACTTGCTGCAGCACTTGCGGGATGCGCCTCGTTCGGTAACACAGACGATCCCCCGGTTGCCCGCGATACGGGTTTCATGGAGCACCCGGGCACCAGCTTCGACCAGAGCGCGCCAGGCGATCCGCCCATGCAAGCGGGTCCGCACGATTAAACGTCGGCACGATCAAACGTCTGCAATGGCGGAGCGACTGCGCCCATGCGGCCGCTTCCGCCGCTGTTTCGGCGCTGGCAGTGTCAGGGCACGCAGCACGTAAGCTGCGTTGCTACAATGGCCTCCTCGTTTTGACGAGGCAACGGCGTGGGACATCGGCTCAGCAAGATCTACACTCGTACTGGGGATGGCGGGGAAACCGGGCTCGGTGACGGGTCCCGAGTGGATAAGGATCATGCCCGCATCGAAGCTCTCGGCTGCGTCGACGAGCTCATCAGCCAGGTCGGGCTGCTTCTGACGGAAAATCTCCCCGAGGGCGTGCGCCTGTGCCTGCTCACAACCCAGAACGACCTATTCGATCTTGGAGGTGAGCTGTCCATTCCCGGCTACGCCATGCTCGACGACGACCGGGTCCTGCGGCTCGAAGCGGCGCTTGACCGCTACAACGCGGAGCTGCCCCCCCTGAAAGAATTCATTCTGCCCGGCGGATCGCCGGCAGCGGCGCAGGCGCATGTCGCACGCACGGTATGCCGCCGCGCCGAACGAAGCCTGGTTCGCCTGCGACGCGAAGCCCCTGTCCAGGATGCGAGCCTGCGGTATCTGAACCGGCTGTCCGATCTGTTGTTCGTTCTCGCGCGGAGCCTGAACCGCGCCGCTGGCGGTTCGGATGTGCTCTGGCAGCGGACGCCGCCACCCGGCGGTGCCGAGCCACCGCCCACGTCACGTTAAAGAATCTCCTGAAGGATGCCGTAGCCCGGCCATAGTCCGAGAAAGGCCGCGTGCCCCGCATGCCTGCCGTAGCAATTACCTCCCGCACCTCCGCCACCACCGGGCAGCCGGCGGCGCTCGGTCGCTATCGTATCGTGCGCGAGCTGGGACGCGGCGCGCAGGGCTGCGTGTATCTCGCTCACGACAGCCAGCTGCAGCGCGAAGTGGCGATCAAGACCATCGCCTCGGGGCACGATATCAGCCGGCAGGCGAGCTTGCTGGCGGAGGCGCGCACCACGGCGCGCCTGCAGCATCCCCATATCGTTGCCCTCTATGATGCGTTCGAGGACCGCGGCATGCAGTGCGTCGTCCTCGAATACGTGCCTGGCGACACGCTGGAGCGCATGCTGCGCTCCGGCGGCCCGTTCGCCCCGGCACGGGCCTCCGGCGTCACCATCCAGATTCTCGACGGCCTTGCCTACGCGCACGAGCGCGGGATCGTCCATCGCGATATCAAGCCAGCGAACATCCTGATCGACGCCGGCGGCAATGCCCGCATCATGGATTTCGGCATTGCCGCCATGGCGGGCAACGGCGCCGAATCGCCTGCCGGCACACCGCGCTACATGGCCCCGGAAAGCATGGACAGCGGCGAGGTCGCGCGCTCGACCGACGTATTCTCGGTCGGCATGACGCTCTACGAGCTGCTGACCGGGCAGCCCGCGGTCGCAGGCGGCAACGTATTCGAAGTGCTGCACAAGATCGCCAACCAGCCGTTCCGGGCGCCGTCGACGCGCAACAGCGAAGTGACCGAGGAGTTGGACCAGATCGTCATGCGCGCGCTGGCGAAGAATCCGGCCGAACGCTACGCCGATGCGCAGGAGATGCGGCGCGCGCTCGCGCACTATTGCCGGCCGAGCGAGGACGACCCGACGCAGCCTTCGTCGGATGGCTCGGGTGCGATCGAGTTCCTGTTGAACCGCATGCGACACAAGTCCGGCTTTCCAGCGCTGTCGGGAACGATCAGCGCCATCAATCGGGTGACGGCGGGCCAGGAGCAGAGCGTGCAAGCGTTGAGCGAAGTGCTGCTGAAGGACTTCGCCCTCACCAACAAGCTCCTGCGCATGGTGAATTCGACCGGCTACGGACATTTCGGCGGCACCATCAGCACCATATCGCGCGCGGTCCTCATCCTTGGCTTCAACGCCGTGCGCGACATGGCGATCACGCTGGTGCTGTTCGACCATCTGCACAACAAGGGCCAGGCGACGAAACTGCGCGAGGAGGTCATTCACTCGCTTTTCACCGGCATCGTCGCACGCGGCCTCGCGCGCAATGCCGGCGTGCGCGATGCCGAGGAAGGGTTCATCTGCGCAGTGTTTCGCGGCCTCGGCCGCCTGCTGGCGGGGTTTTATCTCTACGACGAGACCCTGGAGGTTGCGCGCCGGATTCAGCACTCGGGGCTCGGCGAAGAGGCGGCCTCGAAGGCCGTGCTCGGCGCTTCCTACAGCGAGATCGGCGCGGCGGTCGCCCGCAGCTGGAATCTTCCGCCGGGGATCATCGCCGCCATGCGACCGCTGGAAGCAGAACCGCCCGTCAAGCCGGAAAACGCGCAAGAGCGGCTACGGCTGGTCGCAGCGCTGGCCGAAGCGGTATCCGATGCCGCTTGCGCCGGGTCTGCGACGCAGCGCGACAAGCAGCTTGCGGCGATTGCCCGGCGCTTCGGCGCCGCAATCCCGATCGACGAGAAAAAACTCCTCGCCACCGCGAACGAATCGGTGCAGCAACTACTCGACGACGCGGCGCACTTGCTGGGCGACAGCCGCACGAGCCGCTTCTGCCAGGGGCTGCGCCAGACCGCGGGCGCAGCCGCGGCGGATGCCATGCCCGACGCCAACACGCTGGAGCGGATGATCGAGCAAACGACCCGGATCGCAGCGAGCGGGGCCGAAGCGCACGAACAGGAACCGGCTCAGGTCCTCGCCGCCGGAATCCAGGACATCACCAACTCGCTCGTTGACAATGTCAACTTGAGCGATCTCTTGCGCATCATCCTCGAGACGATGTACCGCGGCATGGGCTTTACGCGGGTGATCCTGTTCATGCGCGACCCGCGCGCGTTCACGCTGACCGCCCGGTTCGGTTACGGCCAGGATCTCGACCGCATCGTCGGCCGGCTCAGCCTGCCTTTCGG
>JBOIEI010000081.1:0-2980 GCA_050741055.1 Burkholderiales bacterium
CCGTTCGGCCTCGCCGAGCTGCTCGCGTACCATGCCGCGGATGAAATGCGCATCCGGGTGCTTCGGATTCATGGCGAGCAAGCGTTCGATAGCGGCCAATGCAATGCCCCACTCGCCGCCATCTGCCGCCGCTTGCGCATGGAGCAAGTGCGCTCCGACAAAAGCCGGGTCCTCGGAAAGGATGCCCATCGCCATTCGCTTTGCGCCCGGCGCGTCGCCGAGCTGCAAGCGCGCGTAGCCTTCGTGCAAACGGGCAGCGAACCCATCGCCGTTGCGCCGAACACCCAGGGCTCGTCTCAGCAGGCTGACTAGCATTGCACCTCGACACGAACAACGAGCATCGGCGCGACGATTCGCGCACCGAGTCTCGGGCCTTACCTCGAGCCCGCGCCTGGTTCTGCGCCGGCCAAGTTCGGCGTTTGGGGTTTCGATGCCGGCACGCTCCCGTGGGCTGGCAGATAGGAACGGACAATGTCCCAAACCGCCTCACCGTGCGCATTTTCCGCCACCGGCGCCCACCCCGCCACCTTGTACGTCTTTGCCGCCGCGATCGGCTTCCCCTTCAGCCGCATGTCCGCAATCCGCCGTCCCATCGCCTCCTGCGGACGGCACGCATACGTCATTCCGCCGACCCGCACCATATCCCCGCCCTGCTGCCGGTACGGATCGGTATTGAACAGATTATCCGCAACATCCTCCAGTATGTCCTTGATCGCCGCACCCGAAAGCTCGGTGAGGGTCGTATAAGGGTACGTAATCGCCGTCTGGCTCATCACATCCTCCATCGTGATGGCATCCCCGGGCAGCAGGCTCGGCCCCCAGCGAAATCCCGGCGAGAACGCGATCTCGGCGCCCTTCACCTCCAGCAGCGCGTTCAGGATCAGCTGGTCGAACGTGCCGTTGAAATTCCCACGCCGATAGAGTAACCCCTCGGTGACCGCGAGTTTCTCGCCGAGACGCTCGGCGTAAGGCGCGCGCAAGCGTGTAATCAACGCCGCCATATCGGCATCGGCCGGGAGCAGGTTGGCGAACACCGGCAGCAGCCGGTAGCGCATGTCGTTCACCCGCCCGCCCTTGACGTCCATGTCGAGCACGCCAAGGAACTTGCCGTTCGAGCCGGCGTTGGTCACGAGCGTCGTTCCGCCTGCATTGCGCACGGGGATCGGTGCGGGCACGGCATCGTGGGTATGGCCACCCAGGATCGCGTCGATGCCGCGCACGCGCGAGGCGAGCTTGAGATCGACGTCCATGCCGTTGTGCGAGAGCAGGATTACCGCCTGCGCGCCTTGCTTGCGCACCGCCTCGACATGGCGCTGCAATTCCTCCTCCTGGATGCCGAAGGTCCAGTCGGGCACGAGGTGGCGCGGATGGGCGATGGGGACATACGGGAACGCCTGACCGATGATGGCCACCGGAACGCCGTTCAGCTCCTTCATCACCCATGGCTCGAAGACCGGGTCGCCGAAGTCGACGGTGCGCATGTTGTGGGCGACGAACTGAATGGGACCGAGCTCGTTCTTCACCGCCTGCTCTACGCGCGCGGCGCCATAGGTGAATTCCCAGTGCGCGGTCATGATGTCGATGCCCAGCAGTCTTGCGGCCTCGATCATGTCGCGGCCTTCGGTCCAGAGACTCGTCGCCGACCCTTGCCAGGTATCCCCCCCGTCGAGTAGCAGCGCATGCGGGCGGCTGGCGCGCACCTGCTTGATCAGGGTGGCGAGATGCGCGAAACCGCCTGTCTTGCCATAGGTTCGTGCCGCGGCTTCGAAATCCAGTGCGGTGAAGGCATGCGCGCTTGGTGTGCGCGGCGCAATGCCGAAATGTTTCAGGAGCGCCTCGCCCACCAGGTGAGGCGGTCGGCCGCGGGCATCGCCTGCGCCGATGTTGACCGACGGCTCGCGATAGTAGACCGGTAGCAGTTGCGCGTGGCAGTCGGTGATGTGGAGCAGGCTCAACGTGCCGGGCGCCGGCAAGTCGTAGAGCGAGCCAGGCGCTTCGCCGGCCAGCAGTCGGGGATGCTCGAGGGCAAGGCCGGCGCCCGCGCCGGCCGCCAGCATCTGCAGGAAATCTCTGCGGTTCAACGCTGCGTCGGCGCCGCCTTCACGCCGCTCGACCTATCGTTCCATGCCGATGCGCGCCCTGCTAACGAGGAGAGCAAGATGCGCGCATCCCGACTTGCGCCCGGGGGGAACCTGGCGTCGATTCCCTCATCCCCAACCCTTCTCCCGGGGGGAGAAGGGAGCGTCCAGTTTCCGCTGAGGCGGGCGGGTTCCTGGAAAGGGGGCGGTAAGACGCAGGAGGACCACCCGCGATGCTTGCGCAGGGTCGTCACTGGGCTCAGTGCCTGATTCCGGGCACGTTGATCTTCTCGCCCTTGTTGAGCAGCGCCAGGGCGAGCTCGATATCACCGTACTCACGTGCATCGGGCGGGAGCTCGTTGGCCCGGATGGAGACGTTGCACCACTGGAAGCGCTTGCGGATATCCCAGATGTCACCGCGGCTCGTGCGCCAGGTCGGGAAATGCGCGACCGTGCCCTTGAATTCCACCAGGTATTGGCCGCGCACCCACTGGTTGGCATGACCTTCCTTGGTATGGCAGTCGTTGCAGGCCATGTTGAGCTGGCCCAGGTTGGTGCGCATGACCGCTTTTGCGCGCTCGATCGCCTTCTTCGCGCCCGGGCTCGAGACGTCGGGATTCATGGGTGTGCCGTTGGCGAGATGGCGCAGATAAATCGAAAGCGCCATGTTGTCCTCGCTCTGCATCAGATACTCGGCGCCGGTCGTTGCGCGCGCGTGGCGGGCGATGAACTCTTCGATGCCGAGCACTTTGTCGAGCCTCGGTTCGAAGTACGGCATGCCGCCTGCCCAGGTCTTGAAGCGGGTGGCGGAATCGGCATGGCACGATGCGCACGATTTGCCGCTGGGTCCCGGCTGGGCATACAGCGCCTTGCCGTGGTCCTGCGCGAACATGGCTGGATTC
>JBOIEI010000082.1:0-1814 GCA_050741055.1 Burkholderiales bacterium
CACACCGCCTTGATCTCTCCGGCGCGCAGCGCATCGAACATTTCGACCGCGGTTCTTCCCGGGCGCTCCGGCACCGCCTCCACGCCCCAGAGGCGCGCGACCGAAGCACGATCGGCGGCATCGGCGAGGTCGCGATGCGCGCTCATCAGGTTCGCCATGGCGCCCACTTCGCGCCCGCCCATGGCGTTCGGCTGGCCGGTGAGCGAGAGCGGTCCGGCGCCGGGACGCCCGATCTGACCGGTAGCCAGGTGCAGGTGAATCAGCGCGGCGCTGTTGTGCGTGCCGTGCGTGGACTGGTTCAGGCCCTGGCACCACATCGACAGCGCCGCTTTCGCCTGGCCGAACCAGCGCGCTGCGGTCACGATGGCGTCCGCGGGCAGCCCGCAGATCTGGCTGGCGGTGACCGGCGTCGTCTCCCTCACGGCATCGCGCAGGGCGTCGAAGCCCTCGGTGTGCGCGCGCACGAACTCCCAATCGATGAGCCCCTCCCACAGCAGGACGTGCAGCATCGCGTTCAGCAAAACGAGATCGGTGCCGGGCAGGATCGGCAGGTGCAAGTCCGCACCCTGCGCGGTATCGGTACGACGCGGATCGACCACGATCAGCCGCAGCGCCGGATTGCGTGCCTTGGCTTGCTCCAGGCGCTGGAACAGCACCGGATGCGCGAACGCGGGATTCGCACCCCAGACGAGCACGCAATCGGCATGGTCGATATCCTCATAGCATGCCGGCTGCGCGTCCGCGCCCAGCGTCTGCTTGTAGCCCGCCACGGCCGAAGACATGCACAGGCGCGAATTGCTGTCGAGGTTGTTGGTTCCGATCAGCCCTTTGGCGAGCTTGTTGAAGACGTAATAGTCCTCGGTCAGGAACTGGCCGGAGACGTAGAAGGCTACTGCGTCGGGACCGTGCGCCGCGATGATGCGAGCGAAGGTCGCGGCCGCCGTATCGAGCGCGGCATCCCAACCAACGCGGACAAGGGGCTCGGAGCGATTGCGGCGCAGTTGCGGATACAGCGCCCGTCCCTGCCGCGTTGCCGTCAAGTGCAGGGTCGCGCCCTTGCTGCACAGCATGCCGCGGTTGGCCGGGTGATCGGGATCGCCGCGCACGCCGTGAATGCGGCTGTCGTCATGCTCGATGACAAGACCGCAGCCGACGCCGCAATAGCAGCAGGTAGAGCGTGTCTCGACCATCGCCAGCCGATCAGATCCTGGCCGCGCTGAGATGCGGCGCCCCCCAGGTCGTGCGCCAGCGCTGCTTGACCCCACTCAATGCGAGCAAGGCCAGCACAGCCAGGGCAGCGAACGTCACCAGCCCCGCCTGATAGTTGCCGGTGAACTGTTTGGAGTAGCCGAGGGAGGACGCGAGGTAGAAGCCGCCGACGCCGCCCGCCATGCCGACCATGCCGGTCATGACGCCGATCTCCTGGCGAAAGCGCTGTGGCACCAGCTGGAAAATCGCGCCGTTGCCCATGCCCAGTGCCAGCATCGCGATCACGAACACCGCTAACGCGGCCCAGGCGTGTGCCAGGCCGATGCTAACCACCGCGAGCGCCGCGGCGGCCAGCACGTACATCACCGACAACGAGCGGACACCGCCGATGCGGTCGGCGACCATCCCGCCGATCGGCCGTACCAGCGAGCCCGCGAACACGCACGCAGCGGTGAAGAAGCCGGCCGTGGTCGCATCCAGACCGTATTGCGAATTGAAGTAGATGGTGAGCGAGGAGGCGAGGCCGACGAAGCCGCCGAACGTGATCGAGTACAGAAACATGAACCACCACGCATCGATTTCCTTCAACACGCGAAAATATTCGG
>JBOIEI010000083.1:0-2886 GCA_050741055.1 Burkholderiales bacterium
GTGTGTCGACCGGCGGCAGCGGCGGCGAGGACCGGCTCACGGAGAACGTCACGATCAACTTCGCCAAGGTCAAGCTCGAATACCAGAAGCAGGGCAAGGATGGCGCGGCCGAAGGCGGCGCGTCGACCCTGGCCTGGAACATCCAGGAGAACGTCAAGTTCGGCTGATGCCGCGCACCTTCCCGGCGGGCGCGCATGCGAGTGCGAACGCTTGCCGGGTGTCGCGCCCGGCGCGGGCGCAGTCTCATCGGTTCCGGTAGCGTCTCCTGCCCGCGGAACCTCGACATCGGGAAACCTCTACATGGATGCAGCGGCACTGTTGCGCGAGGCGCGTCTGGACGAGGCACTGGCGGCGCTCCAGGCAGACATCCGCCGCAATCCCGCGGATGCGCGCCTGCGCGTCCTGCTGTTCCAGCTGCTCGCCGTCGGTGGGCAGTGGGAACGTGCCGGCAACCAGCTCAACGTGGTCGGCGAGCTCGATGCGAAAGCCTCTGCGATGGTGCAGACCTATTGCACGGCACTTTCCTGCGAAGCGTTTCGTGCGGCCGTGTTCGCCGGCGAGAAGACCCCGCTGCTCTTCGGCGATCCCGAGCAGTGGATCGCGCAGATGCTGCAGGCATTGGCGCATGGCGCGCAGGGCCGTCATCAGGAGGCCGAGCGCTTTCGCGCCGAAGCGCTGGAGCAGGCGCCCGCGGTCGCGGGCGAGATCGACGGTCAGCGCTTCGAGTGGATCGCCGATGCCGACAGCCGTCTCGGTCCGGTGTGTGAAGCGATCGTCAACGGCAAGTACTACTGGATTCCGTTTCATCGTCTGCGCACCATAGCGATCGAGCCACCCGAGGACCTGCGCGACTTCGTCTGGATGCCGGTGCGGCTCACGTTTGCCAACGGCGGCGAGAGCGTGGCGCTCGTGCCCACGCGCTATCCCGGTTCCGAATCGCACGCGGATGCGGCGCTCAGGATGGCGCGCAAGACCGACTGGACGCAGGCCTCCGAGAACACCTACATCGGCCTCGGGCAGCGCATGTTCGCAACCGATGCGGCCGACTATGCGCTCATGGACGTTCGCCGCATTCAGCTCGAACCGGCAACCCAGGAGTCCGAGCCGCAAGGCGCGGGCGGCGCGTGATTACGGCCGAAACAGCGCGGATCCCGCGAGGGAACCGTGTGCCGCGCCTGCGCGCGGGCTGATCGCGATACGGCATCTCATGGCGGAACTTCTTCCTCAGGACAGGCTGCAGCCCTCGCTGCTGGACCGGCTGATCGACGACGAGCCGGACAAGCACTCGGAACCACCGGAGCGGCGCGTGCTCACCCTGAGCCGTCTGCGCGAATGCACGCTGCGCGACTTGAACTGGCTCTTCAACGCCACCCAGATGGCCACGGCGAAGGCGCTGGAAGACCATCCCCACGTTGCCGCCTCGGTGGTTAATTACGGGCTGCCGGCGTTCTCCGGCAACACCGCCTCGGGACTGGATTTGCGCACGATGGAAAATGCGCTGCGTCAGGCGATCCTGGATTTCGAGCCACGCCTGCTCGCACACAGCGTGCGCGTCAAGGCCCGGCTCATCGAGCGCGAAGAAAACACCCACAACCGCCTTTCCTTCGATATCGAGTGCAAGCTGTGGGCGCAGCCCGCGCCCATCGCCTTGCTGTTGCACTCGGATGTCGACCTGGAGAGCGGACAGACCACGGTGAGCGAGGCGGGAAGGCGCTGATGGATCCGCGGCTGCTCGACTACTACAGCCAGGAACTGCAGTACATCCGCGAGATGGGGGCGGAGTTCGCGCAGGAGTATCCCAAGATCGCCGCGCGTCTGGCGCTGTCCGGGCTCGAATGCGCCGATCCTTACGTCGAGCGGCTGTTGGAGGGTTTCGCGTTTCTGACGGCCCGCGTGCAGCTGCGCATCGATTCGGAGTTCCCGCGCTTCACCCAGCAGCTGCTCAACACGGTTTACCCGGACTACCTGTGTCCGATGCCATCGATGATCATCGCGCAGGTGGCTCCCGATCTCACCGAGGCGGGTCTGGCGAAGGGCTTCGAGATTGCGCGCGGCACGGCGCTCACCGCACAGCGCAGCCTCGATGCCGCGACCTCGTGCGAATACCGCACCGCGCATGCGCTCACGCTGTGGCCGCTGCGTATCGCGGAGGCATCGTATCGCGCCTATGCCGGCGACTTCCCGCCCGACCTGCCGCTCGCCAAGGTTCCGCAAGCGGTGCTGCGCCTGCGCATTGCCGCCAGCGCGAACCTGAAGCTCGGCCAGCTCGCATTGACGAGCCTGCCGCTTTATCTCGCCGGCCCCGACAACGTCGCTTTACGGCTCTACGAGACGCTGCTCACCGACGCGCAGGGCGCATTCCTCTCGATCCCGGGCGAGCGCAAGATGATCGGACCGTACCTCGGCCGGGAACACGTCCGCGAGCTCGGATTCGGCGACGAAGAGGCGCTGCTTCCGGCCGGGCCGCGCACCTTTCAGGGCCACAGGCTGCTGCAGGAGTATCTCGCTTTCCCCGCGCGCTTTCTGTTCGTTGCGATTACCGGCTTGCAGCGCTCGCTCGCGCACGCGAACATTCCCGAGGTCGAGCTGACCATACCGCTCGCGCACCACGAGCGCATGCTCGAGGACAGCGTGTCGAGCGACGATTTCGCCCTGCATTGCGTACCCGCGATCAATCTCTTCCCGAAGCGTGCGGATCGGATCCAAACCGACAGCCCGCGCGCCGAATACCACGTGGTGCCCGATCGCACGCGCCCCATGGACTTCGAGGTCTACCAGGTGCGGGCGGTGACCGGATACGGCGAGGGCATCGAGGCCCAGCGCGAGTTCATGCCGTTTTACGCGAGCTACGACGAACGCAGCGACGCGCAGTCGGATGCCTATTTC
>JBOIEI010000084.1:0-9989 GCA_050741055.1 Burkholderiales bacterium
AATTCCCCGGCGGGTGGAAGTCGCCGAAGCCGTACCTGCGCATCGTGCCGCAACCCACCGAGTAAGCCACACCCAGCGCGGCAGCACTTTCAGCGCCGCGCATTGCAACGATTGGGCGGGCATCCACGGCCGCACGGGCATGTTCGAGATCGTCCTGTACGAGCCGGAGATCCCGCCCAATACCGGCAACATCATGCGGCTCGCCGCCAATACCGGCGCGCGGCTGCACCTGATCGAACCTCTCGGCTTCGTGCTGAGCGACCGGCGCCTGCGCCGTGCCGGTCTCGACTATGAGGACAAGGCGAGAACACTCATCCACGCGAGCCTTGCCGATTGTGAGCGCATGCTGACAGGCCGCAGCCGGTTCGCCGTGTCGACCCGCGGCGCGCGTTTGTACAGCGACCCCACGTACCAACCGGGCGACGTGTTCGTGTTCGGCCCCGAAACCCGCGGGCTGCCCGAAGCGGTGCTGCAGACATTCCCCGGCGAGCACATCATCGGGCTGCCGATGGCGCCTTCGAGCCGCAGTCTCAATCTCGCCAACGCCGTTGCGGTGGTGGTCTACGAGGCGTGGCGGCAATGCGGGTTCCGCGGCGCTGTCGCTTCCCCGCCGAACAGTGGCGTGATCCGGCCGTAGTCCCTGGCAGCTAAAACTCGGCCCGCAGATCGCGCTCGAGCAGCATCGAAACGGCAGCCGCGGGGGCGAGCGAACCCTCGAGCACACCGCAAACGGCGCGCGTGATCGGCATCTCCACGCTCTTCAGTGACGCCAACCGCGCCAGCTCGTAAGCGGTGCTCACGCCTTCGGCGACATGGCCGAGGCTACGCAGGATCTCGGCCAGCGGTTCGCCGGCGGCGAGGCGCAGTCCTACCGTGCGATTGCGCGACAGGTCGCCGGTGCAGGTGAGGATCAGGTCGCCCGCGCCGGCCAATCCCATGAAGGTCTCGACCCGGCCGCCGAGCCGCGTGCCGAGCCGCGAAACCTCGGCCAGCCCGCGCGTGATCATCGCCGCGCGCGCGTTATGGCCCAGGCGCAGGCCGTCGCAAATGCCGGCCGCAATTGCCATCACGTTCTTGGCCGCGCCGGCGACTTCGACCCCCGCCAGGTCGTCGTTGGAGTAGATGCGTAGCCGTGCGTTGTGCAGCTTGCGTGCGAGGCGCGCCGCGAGCGCCGAATCGGCCGAAGCGAGCACCACCGCCGTCGGCTGACCCGCGGCCACTTCCGCGGCAAAGCTCGGCCCCGACAGGGCGCACAGCACGCGGCCGGACTGCACCGATTGCACCACCTCGTGCGCGAGCAGTCCGCTCGCCGGCTCGAATCCCTTGCAGACGAGCACGAGCGGAGTCTCATCGTGCGGCAGTCGAGAAGCGAGCTCGCGCAATCCCGACATCGGCACGGCGCACACCGCGGCCTCGGCGCCCGCGAGCGTGCGGGCAAGCTCGGCGCTCACGTCGATCGCGGCCGTAAGCTCGAATCCGGGCAGGTAACGATCGTTTCGGCGCGTGTCGGCCAGCACCTCGGCATGGGCTTGGTCGCGCGCCCAGAGAGCCACCGAGTGCTTCTGCGCGAACACGATGGCCAGCGCCGTGCCCCAGGCTCCCGCCCCAAGCACTGCCAGCTTCATTACACCGCCAGCTTCATCACACCGCGAGCCTCATCAGCCGAAAACTTCGCCGGTGCGCACGAATCCCAGGCCGGCTTCACCGTGGCGCACCCGCGTCCAGCCATTGGGCAGCGTCTCCATCCACTCCAGCAGCACGTTCTGCCCGACCCGGAACGCCACCGGCGCCGCCTCGTCCGGGGCAGTGCGGACCTCGGCCATCTTCGGCTTCACCAGCAGCATGCGCTTGGCGGCGAGGGTGTTCGCCTCGACCCAGCCGATGCTGCCGGCCGCGTCGCGAACCTTGGTCCAGCGTTCGAGCGAAACGAGCACCTCGACCGGATAGCCGCGGCTCACCACATACAATCGTTTCGCTTTGGTGGAAGGCGCGTCGTACCACACTGTTGCCGCTGCCGTGGTCGAGCGGAAATCGGCCGCGGAAACGAGGGTGCTGGCGAGCGCAACGAAGGTCGCCGCCGCGACACGCCACGGAGCCGGCCCGCGCCGGCTTGCAGGAGCGTCTTGCCGGTCGATCATCGGCATGCAGGAAAGTGCGCTCAGGCGTTGCCCGCGGGCGCGGTCACCTGAGCCTGTTGCTGCTGTTGCTGCTGCAGGCGCTGAACGTAGAGCGCTTCGAAATTCATCGGCGCTAGTACTACCGGCATGAAGCCCGCGCGCGTGGCGCAATCGGACACCACCTCGCGCAGGTACGGATAGAGAATGTTCGGACAGCCCACGCCCAGCACCATGTCCATGTCTTCCTTGCCGAGGTTGCGGATCTGGAAGATGCCCGCCTGGGTGACCTCGATGAGGAACATGGTCTTGTCGCCGATCTTCGCGGTTACCGTCGCGGTGAGCGAGGCTTCGAAGACGCCGTCACCGATTTGCGTGGCGGCGTTCTGGATCTGCAGATCGACTTTCGGCTGCTCGCGCTCGAGATAGATCTGCGGGGCGTTCGGGATCTCCAGGGACAGGTCCTTCACGTACAGCTTGTCGATCGTGAAGACGGGCTGGATGGGCTGGCTGCTCATCGAAATTCCTTCGCTGAAATGGGTCGATGGTAACGTCAGGCCAACAGTGCGTCGAGCTTGCCGGCCTGGTTCAGCGCATACAGATCGTCGCAACCGCCGACGTGGGTGGCGCCGATGTAGATCTGCGGCACGGTGCGCCGGCCGGTGCGCCCGATCATCTCGCTGCGTCGCGCCGGATCGAGGTCCACCCGAATCTTCTCGATTTCCTGCACACCCTTGGCGCGCAGGAGCTGTTCCGCCCGGATACAGTACGGGCATACGGCGGTGGCATACATCAGAACTTTCTGCACGAACCTTCTCCATCCGGCCGCCATGCGATCGGGACCCGCTTTCGACGCTGCCGCCGCCAGGCTCACTGCTCCCTTACTTCTCCAGCGGCAAACTGGCCTGCTGCCAGCCCACGATGCCGCCCTTGAGCGCGAACACTTCCGCAAAACCGCTCTTGCGCAATAGCGCGCAGGCGGCTGCGGCACGCGCCCCGGTGCGGCAGGCCACTATGACAGGACGCTGTTTGACCTTGTCGAGTTCCGCGATCCGTTTGCCGACTTCCCCGGCCGGAATATGGCGCGCATTGGCGATATGGCCCGAGGCGTACTCTTGCGCATCGCGCACGTCGAGAACGACGGCATCGCGGCGGTTGATCAGCTGTACGGCTTGCTGCACGCTCACTTCCCTGCTGCCTCCGCCTGTGGTCAAGCGCTGGATGAGGGGCCACATGAGCATGGCCCCGCTGATCAAGGCTACCGCGACGAGAAAGATGTTCTTTTGCAGAAATACCCAGATATCCGGCTGCATAGTGGTTGCTTTGCGAAATGACGGAAGGCGTATTGCACAGCCCCGAGGATTCGACCCGTGCGCCGTTCGAGAGTGCACCGGACGCCTCGCCGTGAACGAAGACGGGGCGCAGCTATCGAACCCTGCGTTGACCGTGCCTTCCGGCGCGCCCGCCGCGGCTCGTCCCGCGCGCTTGGTTTTCCGCGCTTGTTTCCTATGGAAGTACTTGATTTCAGGCTGCAACGCCGGGCGAGGATAGCATAGAATGGACGCCATGAACGTCACCCCGGTACTGCTCATCATCCTGGATGGCTTCGGCTATCGCGACGACGGCGCGGACAACGCGATCGAGCGCGCACACAAACCACACTGGGATCGCTACTGGGCCGAGTTTCCCCACAGCACCATCAACGCTTCCGAATTGCACGTGGGTCTCCCGCCCGAGCAGATGGGCAATTCGGAAGTGGGGCACCTCAACATCGGCGCGGGGCGGGTCGTTTTCCAGGAGTTCACGCGCATCGAGCTGGCGATCCGCAACGGCGAGCTCGGCTCGAACGAGGTTCTGGCGAAAGCCGTTGCGACCGCGCGCGACAAGCACTCGGCGCTGCACGTGCTGGGACTGCTCTCGCCGGGCGGCGTGCACAGCCACGAGAACCAGATCTTCGCATTCATCGACATGGCCGCCGCCGGCGGTGCTGCCGATATCCGCGTGCATGCCTTCCTCGACGGCCGCGATACCCCGCCCAAGAGCGCCGCCGAGTCGCTGCAGCGGCTGGAGCAACGCTGCGCCGCGCATCCGGGTTGCCGCATCGCTTCGATCTGCGGGCGCTACTACGCGATGGATCGCGACCGGCGCTGGGAGCGTACCGCGGCTGCGTACCGGCTGCTGACCGAAGACGCCGCCGAATTTCAGGCCGACACGGCGCTGGCCGGGCTCGAAGCGGCCTATGCGCGCGGCGAAAGCGACGAGTTCGTGAAACCGACCGTCGTGCGCGGCCGAGGCGAGAGCGCACGCGGCATGCAGCACGGCGACGTGGTCGTGTTCATGAATTTCCGCGCCGATCGCGCCCGGCAACTCACCCGCGCGCTCACCGACCCCGCGTTCGACGGCTTCGAGCGCGTCAAGCGCCCGCAGCTTGCCTACTACTGCACGCTCACGAGCTACGGCGAGGAATTCGATCTGCCGGCCGCATTCCCGCCGCAGCGCGTCGACAAGAGCTTCGGCCAGTACATCGCCGAGCTGGGGCTTAGCCAACTGCGTATTGCCGAGACCGAGAAGTACGCGCACGTGACGTATTTCTTCAACGGCGGGGTGGAGACGCCCTATCCTGGCGAAGAGCGCCTCCTGGTTCCATCGCCCAAGGTCGCGACCTACGATCTGAAGCCGGAGATGAGCGCGTTCGAAGTCACGGAGAAGCTCGAAGCAGCGATCCGCTCGCAGCGCTTCCAGGCGATCATCTGCAATTACGCCAATGCCGACATGGTGGGGCATACGGGCAATCTCGACGCGGCGACCCGGGCGATCGAAGTCCTCGACCAATGCCTCGGCCGGGTGCTCGGCGCCATGCGCGAGACGGGCGGGGAAGTGCTCGTCACCGCCGATCATGGCAATGCCGAGACGATGCAGGATCCACAGACGGGCCAGGCGCACACGGCGCATACGACCAATCTCGTTCCGCTGCTCTACGTCGGCCGCAAAGCAACGCTTGCATCCACCGGGGCGCTCAGCGACATCGCGCCCACGCTGCTCGCCATGATGGGCTTGCCGCAGCCGGGCGAGATGACCGGTCAGTCGCTCATCCGCTGGACGTGACGCGAAGCATCGCGGCTGCCTGCATGATCGTGCTGGTCCGCGCGGTCGCGCTGGCCGGCACGGTCGCGCTGCTGTGGGCAGCGCCGGCGTGGGCATCGCAGGCGCCGGGCGAAGAGCTGAAGGCGTTGCGCGCCCGGCTGGAAAAGCTCAAGCGCGACATCGCCCGCAGCGAGGGCTCGCGCAGCGAAGCAGCCGACGCACTGGAAGCTTCGGAGGTGGCCATCTCGACGGCCGGCCGGAAGCTCGACGCGCTTGCCGCCAGCCGGCGCGAGGTCGAAGCGAACCTCGCCGAGCTCGACGGCGAAGCGCAGTCGCTGCGCGCACGGTTGGCCGAGCAGCGCGCGCTGGCCGCCCGGCTCGTCTACCAGCACTACACCAACGCCGGCACCGCGGGAGCGTTCGAGATCCTGGCCGGTGCACCGGACTTGAACGCATTGGCGCGCGATCGGGTCTACCTCGATTACCTCGCCCGTGCCCGTAAGGCGGTGCTCGATCGGCTGGTCGCTAGAGCGGACCGGCTGCGCGAGCTGACCGAGGAGGCGACTCAGCGGCGCCAGGAACTTGCCGTAATAGAGGATCAGGAAGCCGCGCAGCGCGCGCGGCTCGAGACCGAACGGGTGAATCGCAAGCAGGTGCTGGCGAAGCTGAGCTCGAAGATCGAACGCCAGCGCCGGGAGGCCGGCTCGCTCGAGCGCGACGAGCGCCGGCTCGCCAAGCTGGTCCAGGACCTGGCGAAAATGCTGGCCGCGCGCAAGCCGGCGCCGCGCTCGGCGCCTTCGACCCGGTCGGCCGAGCCGCGTACAGGCGCGCCCTTCGAGCACCTCAAGGGCCGGCTGCACGCGCCGGTCCGCGGCCAGGTGACCGAACGGTTCGGAACGCCGCGCGCGGACAGCGGTCTCTCTTGGCGGGGATTGTTCATCGAGGCGCCGGCGGGACGCGAGGTGAAGGCGGTTGCCGCCGGTCGGGTCGTATTCGCCGACTGGCTGCGCGGCTTCGGCAATCTGTTGATCGTGGATCACGGCGATGGTTTCATGAGCCTGTACGGCAATAATGAAACCCTGATGAGCCAGGTCGGCGAACCCGTGCGCGGCGGCGAAACCGTCGCAACCGTGGGATCGACCGGCGGAAATACAGCGAGCGGTTTATACTTTGAATTGAGGTACCAAGGTAAGCCTTTTGACCCCTTGGGTTGGTTGAATCTGAAGTAATCTGAGGGCTCGCGCAGGTCGAGACAGGAGTCAGTGCATGTTCAGTAAATGGCGGCAGATCGGTTTGGTGACGGTCGGCATTCTGGTCGGCGTGATGATCAGCATCAACTACTCGGCGGTCGCCCAGCGTTCGCTCACCCCGCTTCCGGTCGAGGAGATGCGCGCGTTCACCGATGTGTTCGAGGCCATCAAGCGCAACTACGTCGAACCGGTGGAAGACAAGAAACTGTTCGCCGAAGCGATCAACGGCATGCTGACCGGGCTGGACCCGCACTCGGCGTACCTCGACCAGGATGCGTTCCGCGAGCTTCAGGTCGGCACGCAGGGCGAGTTTGGCGGCCTCGGCATCGAGGTCGGGATGGAAGATGGCTTCGTCAAGGTCGTCGCCCCGATCGACGATACGCCGGCTTTTCGCGCAGGTCTCAAGTCGGGCGATCTCATCATCAAGCTCGACGATACCGCGGTGAAGGGCATGACGCTCAACGACGCCGTCAAGCGCATGCGCGGCAAGCCGAACAGCAAGATCACGCTTACCGTGGTGCGCAAGGGCGAGCCGGCGCCGTTTCCGGTGACGCTCACGCGCGCGATCATCAAGATCCAGAGCGTGAAGTCGAAGCTGATCGAACCGGACTACGGCTACGTGCGCGTCTCGCAATTCCAGGAGCACACGGGTGAGGCTCTGGTCAAGCACATCGACAATCTGTACAAGCAGAACCAGCGCGAGCTGAAAGGCCTCATCCTCGATCTGCGCAACGATCCGGGTGGGTTGCTCAACGGCGCGGTTGCGGTTTCGGCCGCATTCCTGCCGCAGGACTCGCTGGTCGTCTACACCGACGGCCGCACCGAGGACGCGAAGATGAAGCTGAACGCGAGCGGCGAGTACTATTTGCGCGGCCGCACCCGCGAGGACTACATCCAGAAGCTGCCGCCGGAAATCAAGAAAGTGCCCATGGTGGTGCTCGTCAATGGCGGCTCGGCGTCGGCGTCCGAGATCGTCGCCGGCGCGCTGCAGGATCACAAGCGTGCCGCGGTGATGGGCACCCAGACCTTCGGCAAGGGCTCGGTGCAGACCATCATGCCGCTCGGCAACAACACTGCGATCAAGCTGACGACGGCGCGCTACTACACGCCCAATGGCCGCTCGATCCAGGCGAAAGGCATCACCCCCGACTTCGTGGTGGAAGATCCCTACAACCCGAGCGAGCTGTCGATGCGCATGCGCGAAGCCGACCTCGGCCGCCATCTGCTGAACGATCGCGAAAAGGAAACACCCAACGCCGCTCCGGCCACAAAGCCGGACGAGCCGGCCGAAACGGCACCGCAAACCACCCCGCCGCGGCCCAAGCCCAAGCCGCTCGCGCCCGGCGAGATCGTCTCGAAGGACGACTTCCAGGTGAACCAGGCGCTCAACCACCTGAAGGGCCAACCGGTGCTCGCGAAAGCGCCGCAAACCTGAGTCGTCGTTCCGAACGCGAAACGCCCGGCCAGCCGCCGGGCGTTTTCTTTTCCGCCGCCAGCATCCACAATCAGGCATTCGCCGATACGTTCGTGAGCTCGATGCCATGACCGACGAGCAACTGCTGCGCTACAGCCGCCACATCCTCCTGCCCGAAATCGGCGTGGAGGGCCAGGAGCGCCTGAGCGCGAGCCACGCCCTGGTGGTTGGCGCCGGTGGTCTCGGCTCGCCGGTGGCCATCTATCTGGCCGCCGCCGGGGTCGGCCGGATCACGCTCTGCGACGCCGACGAAGTCGACCTCACCAATCTGCAACGCCAGGTCGTGCACCGCACGGCCTCGGTGGGCAAGCTCAAGGTGGATTCCGCCCGTGCGACCCTGGCGGAGCTCAACCCGGAAGTGACGATCGAGGCGGTCGCGCAGCGTCTGGACGGCCCGGCCCTCATGGCGCAAGTGGGCGGCTGCGACGTGGTGCTCGATTGCACCGACAATTTTGCCACTCGCCACGCCATCAACCGCGCCTGCGTAGCGCACCGGGTGGCGCTCGTTTCGGGTGCTGCGATCCGCTTCGATGGCCAGGTAACGGTGTTCGATCTGCGTCAGGCCGACGCGCCCTGCTACGCCTGCCTGTTTCCGGAGGACGCGCAATCGGAGGAAATGCGTTGCGCGGTCATGGGGGTATTCGCCCCGCTCACCGGGATCGTCGGCACGGTGCAAGCGGCCGAGGCGCTGAAGCTGCTCGCCGGAGCCGGCACGACACTCAACGGCCGGCTGCTCATCGTCGATGCGCTGGCCATGGAATGGCGCTCGTTGCGCCTCGCCCGCGACCCCGGCTGCGCGGTGTGCAGCCGCCACCGCGCCGAGGCCCCCGCCTAGTGTCCCGAGTCCGAAACCTCGGACTCAGGACACTAGGGCTTCGGTTCGGCCCCGATCAGCGCGTCGATGTCGCGCGCGATCTGCTCGACGTCGGGCCCGTTTCTCCCCATGCATTGCAGCAGCACGCGTGCCGGCAGATCGGTCAGCTGCAGCGGCCGGTGGGTATCGCGCACGCGCGCCACGTTCATGAGCGCCGGCGACAGGTGGGTGTAGCGGAAGCCGGGCTTGGCCGACTCGATCGCATCGACGATTGCCTGCTGCGCGCGCGCGACGCCAACCAGGATCTCTGCCAGCTGATGGGTATTCAGGGTTGCCATCGCGGTTCTCCGTGATGGGGATCGGACCCCATTTTCCGCCGCTTCAGCGCGCAAGGGTGAGCCGTCCCCGATTTCCGTGGTCTACCCGATAACCTGCCTGCCCGGCGCGAACACGACGCTCCCTCGCCCGCCTGGAAATCAGAACGAGCCGAGCACGCTCGTCCAGTGCTCGGACCACAAGGCCATCGGATCGCGCTTGAAGCCGCTCTTGGCGAACCGGTGCCAGCGTCCGATCACCAGGTCGAGCAGCAGCGCGGAATAGGCGGCGCCGTCGCTAGCCGGATCGACTTCACCCTGCTGCGCGGCGAAGCGCAGCGATTGCTTCAAGCTCGCCTCCACCCGGTCGAACAGCTGATTGATGCGCGCCTGCAGCCGCTCGTCTTCGTTCACCAGCGCATCGCCGATCAGCACCCGCGTCATGCCCGGGTTCTTTTGCGCGAATCCGAGCAGCATCGTCATCGTCTTCTCGACCTGCTTCAGCCCGCTCGGCTCCTCGGCGCCGATGCGGTTGATGAGCCCGAACAGCGTCTGCTCGATGAACTCGATCAGGCCCTCGTACATCTGCGCCTTGCTGGCGAAGTGCCGGTACAGCGCCGCTTCCGAAACCTCGAGGCGCGCGGCCAGTGCCGCGGTCGTGATCTTCTCCCAGCGCGGCGCCTCCAGCATGCGGGCGAGCATGTGCAGGATCTCGACCCGTCTCTGCCCCGGCTTCCTGCCCGGCATTGTTGTTGTCTCCCTGTCGCGGTTGCCGCAAGCACGCCGGCGCCCCTGCGATCGACAGCCCCTCGAGCGCTCAGCGCATCCGGCCGCCTGCACGCGCGAGCGCACGCATGTTGCGCACCGTCGCGTCGACATAGGCCGGCGCATTGTGCGCGCGGCTCACCCAGATCGTTCGCATGCCGAGCTTCTTCGCGG
>JBOIEI010000085.1:0-6362 GCA_050741055.1 Burkholderiales bacterium
AGGTTGCCCTGCGCATCGTACTGGCCGCGGCCCGCGAGCTTGCCGACTTCCTGGAAGGAGCCGGCATCGAGCACCCCGGCGATGCGCTCGCGCACGGTCAGCTTGCCCGCGGCATGCTGCCTCGCCACCGCATCTGGCCCGCCGCACGCCTCGGCGAGACTGCGGCGTCGATGGATTTCCTCGGCTTCTGCTCTCCAGCTCATGGGCAATGCTTTCGTAGATACGCCTGCTCGCACCGAATTCGCACGCGCGGACGTGGGTACAGAAGCCGCCCCTGCGGGCGCGTCGATGCGGCAAGTGCCCGTTCGATGCTAGGTAGGCGGCCTCATGTTGTCAAGATGATTGTTGACAATCGGACAATCGTACGCGTAAGGTAGCCGCCATGGCCACGTCTCCTGTGCGGCGATTGCGCGCAGCGGCGCTTCGGGTCGAGCCGCGCGCTTCCGAGCGAGCCGGCAACGTGCCCCGAACGCCGCCCGCCGCGATCGAGCCCCTGACGCGTTCGTTGCCCGAGCAGATCGCCGCACATCTGGCCGCACGCATCCTCGCTCAAGCCTATGCGCCCGGCGTGCGCGTGCGCGAAGAGCAGGTCGCGGCCGAGTTCGCGGTCAGCCGCGGCCCCGTGCGTGAAGCCTTGCGGCTGCTGGAAAAGGACGGCCTCGTCACCATCGTGGCGCGGCGCGGGGCCATGGTGACGGACCTGAGCGTGGACGAGGTGCGCGAGATTTTCGAGATCCGCGCGGTACTCAACGGGTTGCGCGACCGCTCGGTCGCCGAAAGCGAACGGCGCACGCAGCTGCTGCCGCTGCTCGAAGCCGAGGTTGCACGCCTGGCCCGGTGCGCGCGCTCCTCCGAGCTGGGCGAGCAATACGTCGACACGGTGCTGCAGATCAATCGGCTGCTCAACCGCGCAACGCCGAACCGGCGCCTGAGCAACTATCTATCGTCGCTGGAGCAACAGACCGCGCGCTATTCGCGCCTGGGCCTATCCACGCCGGAGCGGCGGCGGCAGTCGGTGCAGCGCTGGCAGAAGCTGGTGAGGGCGATTCGCGCCGGCAACGGCGAAGAGGCCGAGCGCATCGCGCGCGAACGCGTGCTGGAGTCGCGTGATGCGGCGGCCCGGCTGCTCTCGACGAAGCTCAGTCTTCGATGATCGCGACCACCTGACCTTCGGCGACCGGATCCTTTTCCTTCACCAGGATCTCCTTCACCGTGCCGGCGTCTTCGGTGATGACCGGGATTTCCATCTTCATCGACTCGATCACGACGAGCGTGTCGCCTTCCTCCACGCGATCGCCGGGCTGGGACTTGACCTGCCATACCGTGCCGGTGATTTCGGACTTGATCTCGATCCTCGCCATGCCGCTTCCCCGTCGCCTGATTCGATGAGCTCGACTCGATGAGCGTGAGCCGCGGAAATTCTAGCATGCGCGGCTCGCGCGGCCTTCGTGGCGCGACGAGATCCTGCGCGCCGGCCGAAGGCGCACAGCGTGCTTCACGCCGCCCCGCGGCAGTGGTGCAGGTTCAAGTGATCCGAGCCGCCGGCGCCCGGTGATCCTCCGGCGCCCGGTGGAGTGGTTCACTTATTCACCCGAGCGGCTTACCATCGGCGCTTTCGATCGCCCTATGCATCTTCCCATCTTTTCGCTCGCGTCCGTTCGCGGCCCACGCCCGGCCCGCAATATGGCGCAGGCTGTCATGCGTATCGCATGCGTGGCGTTCGGGCGGTGTACACCGCGCGCAAAGGCCGCTTGTGTTGGGCTCGCGCTCTGCCTCGCAACACTTCCGGGTCTCCAGGCGCACGCGCAGGACCTGCCCTTCGCGCCGATCGACGAGAACGCCGCGAATCTCGATTGGCTGGGCTACAAGAACCGGCTGGTGGAGGCGCTGGAGTCGCGCAACCGCAAGGTCGTGCTCGGCGCGATCGATCCCAGCGTGAACAACGGCCCGGAGCAGAAACGCGGTCTGGAGGAGTTTCGCCGGCGCTGGGATTTCGACGACGACGCAAGTCCCCTGTGGGGCGTGCTGCGCAAGGCAGTCGAGCTGGGCGGGGCCTACGTCAAGGACGCCAAGGGCGGCACGCGCTTCTGCACGCCGTATGTCGCGGCCAAGTGGCCGACCAGCCTCGACCCGTTCGCATTCGGCGCCATCGTCTCGGCCGATGTTCTGGTGAAGACCGAGCCCTCGTCGGAATCGCGCACGCTTGCCACCCTGACGCACGAGGTGGTGAAGGTCGAGGACTGGGAAGTGGCGGACAAGACCCCGGGTTTTCCGCAGAAATGGACCCGCATTGCGCTCAAAAGCGCTTCGGGCTATGTGCCCGAGCAACAGATCCGCAGCCCGATCGAGCACATGGCCTGTTTCTCCGCGCAGGGCGGGCAGTGGCGGCTGGTGTCGTTCACCGCCGGCTATCTGCCGGAATAGGGCGGCGTCAACTCAGGGTTTGCGGACTGCGGGCCGGAATTCGTAGCGCACGCTGCCCTCGGCGCGCGGTTGCTCGCCGAAACTGATCCAACCCGAACCCTGCAGCACGAACTCCTCGCGCCGCAGATGGATGGGCTGCCCCCCTTCCGGCACGACGAAGGTGCCATTGGTGCTGCTGTCGGCGAGGATGAACTTGCCGCGGCGCGACCCGATGCTCGCATGCTGGCGCGAGGCCATGGTGGTGGCGACCACCAGCTGACAGCTCGCGTCGCGCCCGATGAGGAACGGATTGCCCTGCGGCGCGATGGTGAACGTGCGCCCGCCGTAGTGCAGCACCACGCTGCCGGCATCCTCGCTCGTGCGCTGGATTGGGGGTACCACGGTCGTGATCGAGCGTCCGCGTTGCCACATCACTTCCAGGATCGTGGTCTCGGCACTGCGGCCGCGCACGCTCATGCGGTCGATGGCGCGAATGCGGCCTCTGCCGAGCAGCGGGATCTTGTCGAAGCAGCTGTCGGTGATGAGAACCTGGCCCGGCCGCGCCAGCTCCACCACCCGGGCCGCGACGTTGACGGCATCGCCGAACACGTCGCCGCGGTCCTCCAGCGCGGGGCCGTAGTGCATGCCGATTCGCAGCGCGAGCTTGCGCCCGCCGGGACCCTCCACCGCCGCCGCCTGCTGCTGCATCGCGGTCGCACCGGCGAGCGCCGATATGACCTCCGGAAACGTGCACAGCAGCTCGTCCCCGATCGACTTGATGACCGCGCCCTTGTGGAAGTACGCCTCCTCTTCCATGCGCCCGAGCAGGCCATGGATCAGCTCGACCGCGGCCGCGTCGCCCAGCTGCTCGTAGATCGCCGTGCTGCCGCTGATGTCGGCGAACAGCACCAGCAGCTCGCGGGCAGGCGATTCGCTCATGTGTAGCTTAGCGGCACTCGAACTCGATGATCCCGCGCCTGCGCACGGCGGCCGGCTCGCCGATGCTGAGTTTGCCGTGGCCGCGCAGCACGAAGCTTTCATGCTTGACCAGCACCTCCGGTTCACCCTCCACGACGACGTAGGTACCGTTGGTACTGTGATCGAACAGCACGAACTTGTCGCGGCGCCATTCGATGCGCGCATGCTGGCGCGAGGCTTTGCGGCTCACCACCGGCAGATCGTTGACGGCATCGCGCCCGATGGTGAACGTGCTGCGCGCACTGTCGACCACGACCTCGTGTCCGTCCCTGCGCAGCAGCATGCGCGCCTTGCCCGCGCCTTCCAGCAAGGCTGCCTGCTCGGTGGTGAACGGCTCGCCGGAGCGGCGGCGCCACCCGAGCTCGACGATTTCGATCTCGCTGCTTTTCCCCTTCACCCTGCGCCGGTCCAAGGCTCGCGCGCGGCGCCGAAACCCCGCGCGCATGACGGCAAGGCTGCCGGCGTCGGTCAGGATCTGGCCGGCGCCGGCGAGCTTCACCAGCCGCGCCGCGATATTGACGCCATCGCCGAATACATCGCCGCGCTCCTCGATCAGCGGCCCGTTGTGCAGCCCAATGCGCAGGCTCAAGGGAAGCGCGGCATCGGCGGCGAAATGCTCCACCCGCTGCTGCATCGCGATGACGGCGCTCGCTCCCGTATTGGCGTCGGGAAAAAGGCTCAGCATCTCCTCGCCGATGGTCTTGATGACCTCGCCGCGGTGCTGGTAGACCTGCTCTTCCATGGCCACCAGGCAGCGGGTGATGAGGCTCATGGCGCGCAGGTCGCCGAGCGATTGGTAGAGATTGCTCGAGCCCGTGATATCGGCGAATGCGACTGCCCGCACGGCCGCGCCTGCCCGGTTTCGAGCGGCGGCCTTGGCCGCTTGGACCGCCCCCTCCTTAGCCGCTTGGACGGCCCCCTCCTTGGCCGCTTGGACGGCCCCCTCCTTGGCCTGCGCGGCTGATGCCTTGGGGGTCCGTGCGTCGTTGTTCATGTGCGCGCTTCAGGCGCTTGCCGCCTCAATAACTCGTCGGCCAGTTATGCAGCAGATGCTTGCCAACACCCCCGCTCAGGCGCAGGCGATGAGTTTCGAGCGCGCGCACCAGAAACGCCCGGGTGTCGCGCGGATCGATCACATTCTGCGCCTCGAACAGCTCGGCGAGCCCCCACGCACTGGTGTCCTGTGAAATGGCGTCGAGCACTTCCTGCCGGCGCGCCGAATCGTCGCCCGCCTTCTCGCCCGCTTTTTCTCCCAACAACACGTTCGCCCCGACCGCAGGGTCCATGAAGCCCAGATCGGCGGTCGGCCAGCACACGAACTCATCGCAGTTGCGACCGCCGCCCATGTTGATGTATGCCTGCCCGTAGCTCTTGCGCATGATGATGGTGATCTTCGGCATCGTCACCAGGCTCATCGCATTCATCCAGTTGATCACGCGCCCGGACGCCCCGCGCAGCTCGCCTTCCAGGCCGATCAGAAAACCCGGCACGTCCACCAGGAAGACGATCGGGATGTTGAACGAATCGCACAACACCATGAAGCTCGTCACCTTGTTGCAGGCGTCGACGTCGAGCGCACCCCCCTTGTACAACGGGTTGTTGGCGATGAAGCCCACGCTGCGGCCGTCGAGGCGCGCAAGCGAGGTTGCGATCGAGCGTCCGAAACGCGCCTTGACCTCGAACTGACTGCCGACATCGACGATGGCGTCGATGATCTTGCGCACGTCGTACACCTTGCTGCGCGACTCGGGCAGGATATCGAGGATCCTGCGCGAGCCGTCCTCGGACCCCGGCGGCACCGGCGCGATCGGCGGCGGCTCCATGTTGTGGCTCGGCAAGTAGGAGAGGAATCGGCGCACGGCGTCGAGCGCCTGCTGGTCGGTATCCACCGCCAGGTCGACCAGCCCGCTTTTCTCTGCGTGCACCCGCCAGCCGCCCAGCTCTTCCGGGTCGATCGGCTTGTTGATCGCCATGGAGGTCACGCGCGCGCTCGCGATGGCCATGGTCGAGCCCTTGCGCATGACGACGAGGTCGGACATCGCGGCATACCAGGTCGACGAGCCGTAGCAGGGACCCAGCAACGCCGATACCCACGGCGTTTCGCGCAACCGCTGGTATTCGGTCCCGTCCTGCGCGACCAGCGAGCGTCCGGCCGCGCCCATTCGGTCCGGCATGCGTGCCCCGCTCGACTCGCCGAGCAGCACCAGCGGCAGCCCGCGTTTGTTGGCCACCTGCTTCACGTGCTTGATCTTCTTCATGTTGATCACGCTGGAAGAGGCGCCCAGCACGGTGAAGTCGTTGGCGACCAGGGCGACCTCGCGTCCGTCGATGCGCGCGAATCCCGCCACTTTGCCGTCGGCAGGCGTACGCGCGCGAACCTCGGGCCGGTGCGAGGTGGCGAACATGCCGGACTCGCTGAAGCTGCCCGGGTCGATCAGGTGGTCGATGCGTTCGCGCGCGTTGAGTTGCCCCTCGGCCTTGCGCTTGGCGACCTTCTCCGGGCCGCCCATGGCCAGCGCCTTGGCGCGCCGGCGCTCCAGCTCCTGCAGAGTTTCCTCGAATGCCATCGTGATATGCCTAACTTCCGTTCCTGGTTTGTTTGCCCGTCTTGCGCGGGCCGAAGCCCTCGAGGTAGGCGGGACCGGTCATGGTTCCGTCCACGGCTTTGCCAATGATGCCCTGCGACAGATCCTTGATCGCGACGAAGATCACGTCCTCGTCCGGGGTCGATACCAGCGTGTGCGGCGCATTGGCCGGGATGTAGATCAAGGTGCCTGCGGGCGCATTGACCCGCTTGCCGTTGACCGAGCCCCTGAGCGTACCCTTGACGACGAGATTGAATTGCTCGTTCTTGTGCGTATGCATGCGCGATCCGGTACCCCGCGGCTTGTGGATATAGCCGACCAGCATGCGTTCGCCCTCCACCACCCGCCGTGGGCGGTGGAATAGCCGGTGCCGGCCGCAACCTTGCGCACGTGCGC
>JBOIEI010000086.1:0-2841 GCA_050741055.1 Burkholderiales bacterium
TTCCTACTCCGTGTCGCACGACCTGCGCGCGCCGCTGCGTGCGGTGCACGGCTATTCGCAGATCCTGGAAGAGGACTATGCCGCCTCGATGGACGTCGAGGCACGCCGCCTGCTCGGAGAGGTGCGCGGCGCTGCAACGCGCATGGATAACCTCATCGACGACTTGCTCGCCTTCTCGCGCGCGAGTCGCCAGCCGTTGCAGACAGTCCTGGTGAACATGAGGCGCCTCGTACGCGAAGTGCTTTCCGAGGTGGCCACGGGTTACCCCAGTGCGACCATAGAGGTCCTCGATCTACCCGAGGCGAGCGGCACACCTGCGCTCTTGAAGCAAGTATGGATCAATCTGATCGGCAATGCGCTCAAATACAGTTCGAAGAATCCGGCACCGCGCGTGGAGATCGGCGGGCGGCGCAACGCCGCCGAGATCGAATACTGGGTGCGCGACAACGGCGTGGGGTTCAATCCTCGCTACATGGACAAACTGTTCGGCGTGTTCCAGCGCCTGCACGACGCGAAGGACTTTCCCGGCACCGGCGTGGGCCTCGCGCTTTCGCAGCGCATCGTCGCACGCCACAACGGGCGCATGTGGGCCGAGACCCAGCCCAGCGAGGGCGCGAGCTTTTATTTCTCTCTCCCGGTCGCCGCGCCGCTCTGATCCTGCAGCTTGCGCCGCCGGGCTGATCATCGCTGTGGCGGCGATCTAATCCTTTACTGCCGGACGCTTGTCGCGGCGACCGCCAGCTGACGCGGCCGCACCCGCTTCGTACCACCGCTTGCTTTGATTCACGACCCGTACCACGAGAAGCATCGGGGGCACTTCGATCAGTGATTCGAAAGCGGCAATTGCGGTCGTACGATCCATTTCGACGGTACAAGGGTAATTGAAGCATGAAAGCATCGTCTCCCCGCCCCGGTCAATTGCAAGGCGAAGTCGCCATGCGTGCATCCAACCACTGCGCAGAGCGCCTCGGGTCGAGCGCGCCCCCCGGCGTTCGCCGGCTCCGCCGAATTTGAATGGTTTGAAAGTCCTACGCTCTAACGGGTGCGCAGCTTCGGGTCCAGCGTGTCGCGCACGGAGTCGCCGAAAAGGTTGAAAGCGAACACCGCAAGCGTGATGGCGAGTCCCGGGAAGACGGCAATCCAGACCGCGCTCTCGGCGTACTGTTCAGCGCCGCCCTGCAACATCAAGCCCCACGCCGCATGCGGCTCCTGAACGCCGAGACCGAGGTACGACAGAGATGCTTCGATCAGTATCGCCTGGCCGAGAAAGGTGGTCAGCATGATGAGGTAGGCCGCCATGCAGTTCGGCACCATGTGCCGCAGAATGATGCGCAGGTGACCGTACCCGAGTGCACGCGCAGCATCGACGTAGGGCATCTCTCGAACCGCCAGTGCGCCGGATCGAACCACTCGGGCGCAGCGCGGGACGAACGGGAGCGTGATCGCGATGATCACCTTTTCCGGACCGGTGCCGAAGACCGCGACCGCGACCAGGGCCAGGATGATCAGAGGAAAGGCGAGAAACACGTCCATCACCCGCTGGAACAGCAGGTCGAACCAACCGCCGAAGTAGGCGCTGCTTACGCCGAGCACCAGGCCGATCGTGGCGCCCAGGATCGAGGAGGTGAAACCGATGAAAAGCGCCGTGCGCGCACCCCAGATAATGCGCGACAGGATATCGCGTCCATACTGGTCGGTTCCGAACCAATACTCCGCGCTCGGCGCCGCCATCATCGCTTCATAGTGGGCTTCTATCGGATCGTAAGGCGCAAGCAGCGGCGCACACACCGCAGCGACTATCATCGCGAGCACCAAGGCGGCGCTCACGGCTCCGAGCGGCTGTTTGCGCACCCACTTGCCCAGCCCGAGCAGGAATGGCGCTCTGGGCGCGGCAAGCTCGAAGGGAACAGTGGCGCCCGGCAGCGCGACAGCGATAGGAGCGACGGGTTTTGCCTCCACGGAATCCTCCTCAGGTATAGCGGATGCGCGGATCGAGCCACGCGTAGCAGACGTCGACGACGAGATTCACCAGCACGAATATCATCACCACCAGCATCACCAGCGACTGGGTCATGTTGTAGTCGTTGTTGACCACCGACTCGACGAACAGCTTGCCGACCCCGTTCAGGTTGAATACCTGCTCGGTGACCACCAGCCCCCCCATGAGAAAGGCGAACTCCATGCCGATGATGGTGACTACCGGCAGCAGTGCGTTCTTGAGCGCATGGCGGTGGATGATCGCCTTTTCCCACAGACCCTTCGCGCGTGCGGTGCGCACGTAATCCTCGCGCAGCACCTCGAGCAAGGCCGAGCGCGTCATGCGCGTGACCACCGCCGAGTAGCGATAGCCCGTGGCCAGGGCCGGCCAGATCAGCATGGAAAGGTTGTAGACGGGGTCTTCCCAGATTGGCCGGTACTTGATGGGCGGCATCCACGGGCTACCGAACACATGCTGCGTGGTCATGAGAATTCCCAGGATGATCATGATCCCGAGCCAGAACGACGGTGTGGCGATCCCCGCGATGCTGAAGCCGCGCACGAGGTAGTCGATCCAGGTGTTCTGCTTCACCGCGGAGATCGTGCCGAGGGGGATTGCGATGGCGGCTCCGATCAGCGTGGCCATGATCGCCACCTGCAGCGAAAGCTCGAATCGCAGCGCCACTTCCGACAGAACCGGGTGGCCGGTCCACATGGAGGTGCCGAAATCGAAATGCATGAGACCCCAGACGAAGCTCGCGAACTGCGTCAGCAACGGCTGGTTGGTCCCCATCTCTTCGCGGCAGGTATCGATCGCCGACTGATCGAAGTAGGTTCCTTCCCCCATGCGCACCTGGCATATGT
>JBOIEI010000087.1:0-5428 GCA_050741055.1 Burkholderiales bacterium
GACGACTCCACTGGGAGCCAGAAAATTGTGTGCGTCCCCATTTTCCTTTGCGAACGCTACTTTTGGCGGTGCGGTTGCGCAGAAATAACGCGCCTCGTTTCAAGACAGGCTGGTGGCCGACTCTGCGGGCCGGCTCGCCTCCTCCAGCAGCCAGCTCGTGAAAGCCTGGATCGCCGGGCGCTCGGATTGCGTCGGATCGCACACGATGTAATAGTTGTAGTCCGCCTTCACGGTGAGCTCGAAGGGCATCACCAGCCGGCCTGCCGCGAGATCGTTCGTAGCCAACGCGGGCAGGCTCAGGACGACGCCCAGGCCATCGACCGCGGCATCGATCGCAAGATTGGCGTGGCTGAAGTGAACGCCGCGCGATGTATCGACACGCTTCGCATCGGCCGCCCGCAGCCAGCAATCCCAGTTGAGGCGGCCGCTGGCGAAATAGCCGGTGTCGTCGTGCAACAACGTGTAGTGGCGCAGCTCATCCGGAGCGCTCAGCGGATGCTGCTCATCGAGCACCTGCGGGCTGACCATCGGTGCGACCGTCAGCTCCAGCAGCCGCTCCACCCGCATGCCGGGAAAGTCGCCGTCGCCGAATCGGATCGCCGCATCGGCATCGTCGAGCGAAGTGTCGTTGAGGTCCCGGCGCACCGGCAGTCCCCGCGACAAGGGCCGCGCCGAGCGCATCCGCGCCGACAGGCGCACGTCGATCTGCGGATAGCGGCTGACGAACCGGTGCAGGCGCGGCATGAGCCACTTGCCCGCGAAGGAGGGTGCGGCGCTGACGGTCAGCACGTTGTTGCGCTCCGCCTGGCGCAGCCGCTCGACCCCGTCGACGATGGCTTTGAACCCTTCGTGCAGATAAGGCGCCGCGGTCCGGGCCGCCGGCGTGAGCTCCACCCGCCGGTTGGCGCGCCGGAACAGCCGCACGCCCAGATATTCCTCCAGCGCCTTGAGTTGGTGACTGATGGCCGCCGGCGTGACGTTGAGCTCCTCGGCAGCTTTACGAAAGCTCATGTGCCGGGCAGCGGCCTCGAACGCTCGCAGCGAATTCAACGGGGGCAACGGAGCCGCCAATGCGTCGATCCATTAGGAAAGCTAAGCGGAGCGATGATAACAAGTCATGTGTTGCGATGCAACAAACGCGCTGGGATGCAGTCAATATAACTGTAGCCAGCAGCGCGAGTTGCCGTAAAGCAGAGGGCAGAACTGCCGTAAAGCAGAAGGGCACCACGATACCGGCTAACAACGGATCACACATTGACAGGATTCCAAGGAGCGAACGATGAACACCGGCAACCGTCCAGCAGTATTCAATTTTGAGCAGAAGTTGGCAGAGCTCAACCTGTCCCCGGCACAACGCACGCAAGCCCTCGATGCGATGCGAGCGGCCGAAGACATGGTGGGGTTCCTCGAGACCGTCGGTACAGCGGTCAAGCGTATAGCCGGAGTGTTTACGCTCAAGCCCAGCATGCGGGCGTAACGGGTCCTGACCCTCTCCTCCTCCCCCCTGGAAACCTCCTCCTCCAGGGGTCCTCGAAGCGCGGGATTGCTCCCGCGCTTTTTTTTGTCTGAACCATCCTTTAGCATTGGGCTTCTGTCGGGCATCGTCCGGAGCCCGCGCAAGCCCGCGGTAGCCGCCAGGTACACCAACCGGGGAGAACAACAGGCATGGCCGAGATCAATCCATATCAGGCGCCGCAGGCGAGTCTCGACGATCCCGGGGCGGCCGACGGCACGCTGGCCGCCGAACCCCGCCATGTCGATGCCGGACGCGGACTCGCATGGCTCGCCGAAGGCTGGACCTTGTTCCGCCAGGCGCCTCTGCCGTGGATCGGAATCACCTTGATCGGCATCGTGATCTTCATGGTGCTCGCCTTCGTCCCGATCCTGGGACAACTCGGCTCCTCCCTGCTGTCGATCGTGTTCGGCGGCGGCATCATGCTCGGATGCCGGGCGCTCGACCGGGGCGGAGAATTGACCGTCGGCCACTTGTTCACCGGCTTCCAGACGCACCTGTCGCCGCTGCTGGTTATCGGCGCACTCTACCTGGGCGCGGTGTTCGGGCTCGGGCTGATATTCGCGCTGGTGGGCGGAGGCGCTGCGTTCTCCACGCTATGGGGCGGCGCCGACCCCAGCGCGGCAGCGGGCAGTGTCGCTTTGGCGGGGCTCGTCTTCCTGCTGCTGCTGATTCCGCTCGCCATGGCCGTGTGGTTCGCCCCCGCGTTGGCGACTCTCCATAACGTGGCGCCGGTGGCGGCAATGAAGTCGAGCTTCACCGGCTGCTTGCGAAATTTGCTGCCGTTTCTGGTCTACGGTGTGCTGCTTCTGATCCTCGCCATCCTGGCGAGCATTCCGTTCGGTCTCGGCTGGCTCGTGGTGCTGCCGATGATCGCCGGTTCGATCTACAGCGGATACAAAGACATATTTCTGCAGCGTTGATTGTCTGGGGCCCCCCATCCGGCCGCAGAATGATTCGCCGGCCGGTTCGTCTCGGCCGTCGCCGGGCGGGCAGCGCATGAGCGGCAGCATGGCGCCCTTGCTCGATACGACGCGTGCGGTGCCCACGCCGGAAGGCATCGAGCTGATGCTGCGGCTCGCCGGACCCGTGCCGCGGGCGGTAGCATGGCTAACCGACCTGCTGCTGCGGCTGGGTGTGCTGCTCGCCGCCGGTTGGGTGCTCGGCATGTTGGGACTGTTCGGCTGGGGCGCGATGCTCATCATCGCCTTCCTGCTCGAGTGGCTGGCAATGGCGGCCTTCGAGGTGTGGGCCGATGGCGCCACGCCGGGCAAGCGTGCGCTGGGGCTCATGGTGCTGCACGACGACGGCACGCCGGTCGGTTGGCCGGCAGCCCTGGTGCGAAATCTCCTGCGCGCCGTCGACTTCCTGCCGGCCGCCTACGGATTCGGGCTCGCCACCATGCTGATCAACCGGGATTTCAAACGCCTGGGCGATATCGCGGCCGGCACCGTGGTGGTGTATCGAGAACCGAGCGAGCGCACCGCTGCCATCCCGCCGGCAACGCCGGTGCCGGCGGGGCGCTCGCTCAGTCTGGAGGAACAGCGCGCCGTTCTGGACTTCGCCGAGCGCAGCTCATTGCTGACGCCGGAACGAGCGCAGGAGATCGCGGCGCTGACAACGGCCTTGACAGGGGCCGCCGCGGGGCGCGAGCGCGAGCGCCTGCTCGAGATCGCCAACCATCTGAGCGGGCGCCGGGCGTGAACCAGGAAGCGTTCCAGGCGCGGCACGAGGGCGATTGGATCGCCTTCGAGAACTGGCTGCAGACCGTAACGGCCAAGCGTCCGCGCGGCGAGGCCGCGACAGCAAGCCTCGGGGAAGAGACGGTCGCGCACCGCTACCGTGTGCTGTGCCAGCATCTCGCGCTCGCGCGCGACCGGCAGTACAGCCCCGGCCTGGTCGAGCGGCTGAATACGCTGGTCATGCGCGGCCACCAGGTGCTCTACGGCGCCCATCCGGAAACCGGGCCCGCCGTCGCCCGCTTCTTCGCGGCCGACTTTGCCCGCGCGGTGCGCAAGCAATGGCGCCCGATCGCGTTGGCGGCGATGCTGTTCTTCGTTCCCCTGTTCGCCGTGGCGGCCGCGATCCAGATCTGGCCGGACCTGATTCACACCTTGCTGCCGCAGAAGCAGATCCTCACCTACCAGGAGATGTACGACCCGGCCAACAAGCGGCCCGGGCAACGCCCCGCGCAGGCCGATACGGCCATGCTCGGACACTACGTCTACAACAACATCAAGATCGGATTCCAGACCTTCGCCGGCGGGCTGCTGTTCGGCCTGGGAAGCATCTTCTATCTCACGACCAACGGCGTACTGATTGGCGCGACCGCGGGCCATCTCATCCAGATCGGATTCGCCACCTCGTTCCTGAGCTTCGTCGCGGGCCACAGCGCGCTGGAGCTGAGCGGCATCGTGCTCATGGGCGGGGCCGGACTGATGCTGGGAAGCGCCTTGCTGCTGCCCGGTCAGCTCGCGCGCGTGTCGGCGTTGCGCGTGAAAGCACGCGCTGCGGTTCCGCTCGTGTACGGCGGCGGCGCACTCCTTACGCTGGCCGCCTTGGTCGAAGCGTTCTGGTCGCCCGTAGCGCAGTTCCCGCCCGCGCTCAAGTATGCGGTCGGCCTCGTGCTTTGGCTGCTGTTGCTAGCGTATTTCCTGCTGGCTGGACGGCTGCATGCAGATTGATCGAATGACGATGGCGTTGCGGCCGCGCGTTCCCTGGGAAGGCGCGGATCTCGGCGTGGTCATGGTGCGCGCCTGGTGGCGGCCGGTGTACGCGGCGATGATTGCGATCATGATCCCGGTCGCGCTTGCCGCGCACCTTCTGATCGATCACCCGCTGTTCGCGCTGCTCGCGGTGTGGTGGCTGAAGCCGCTGTACGACCGCGTGCTGCTGCACGTGATGGCGAGGGCCCTGTTCGGGGCCACTCCGAGCCTGCGAGAAACGCTAACCGGTATTGTTTCCCTCGTGCGCGGCACGGGCCTCTGGGGCGCGCTCACCCTGCGCCGTTTGGAGCCCGCGCGCTCGTTCAATCTGCCGGTGCGGCAACTGGAGTATCAAACCGGCGCCGGCGCGCGCGAGCGCGAACGGCTGCTCGGCCGGCGCACGGGTGCGCAGACGACGGCGCTGCTCTATTGCTGCATCGCCTTCGAGACGATCGTCGTGATCGCCCTCGCGGCGCTGTTGAACCTGCTCACGCCGGCCACGATGGATGTGGATGCCGGGCTGGGCGTAATCGTCGCGGCCCTGTTCGGCGCGGGCGATGCGGGATCGTGGCATTGGCTCAACAATCTGCTTTTCATCATTGCGTACTGCGCCGTCGAACCGCTTTACGTCGCTTGCGGGTTCGCGCTCTATCTGAATCGCCGCACCGCGCTCGAGGCCTGGGATCTGGAATTGCGGTTTCGCCGCCTGCAGGTCGAACCGCGCCCGCGGACCGCACCCGCGGCCGCGCTCCTCGCCGCCATCCTCGCCTGCATGAGCGCGATGCTTGCCCCCGAGCCAGTGCAGGCCGCCCAATCCTCGCGCGAGATCATTAAGGAGGTGCTGGTCGCGCCCGAGTTCCAGCAATACCGCACGCAGAAGGTATGGCGGCCGCGCGACCGCGGTGAGCAGCAACCGGATCGATCGGTTGCCTTCGATTCTACGGGCTGGATCAATTCGTTCACCGGAGCCGCAGCGCAGCTGCTGCGCCTGGCTGCGTATGCGGCCCTGGCCTACGGCCTGGTGGTCGCGCTTCGCTTCCTGTTCGAGCGGCTGCGAGAGCGGGATGCGCGCACGGCGCAATCCCCGCGTGCGCTGCCGCCCGCGATGGTCTTCGGTCTCGATGTGCGGCCCGAGGCGCTGCCCGCCAACCTGGCGCAGCTCGCGGCCGAGGCTGCGGCGATCGATCCCCGGCTCGCGCTGAGCCTGCTC
>JBOIEI010000088.1:0-14272 GCA_050741055.1 Burkholderiales bacterium
GGCGTCGAACAGCGCCGAGCCGACGTCGTCGTAGAAATACTTCGGCGGCAGATGCTTGGGCGAATCGCCCAGTCCGCGCAGGACGTCGTTACGGAAATCGGCTGGACGCGGGGAAAGATCGTGGAAGGCGACGAGATCGTTCATGCGTCGGACCCGCGAACGCGGCCTGCCCGCTCAGCTCGAATGCGCTGCCGCCAAGGCCGTGCTTTCCAGCCATTTCTTGATCCTGTTGGCATCACCAATGCGGGTGTACTTTCCCCAGGAGTCGAGCAAAACGATGATGATGGGGCGTTCTCGAATGCGGGCCTGCATCACCAGGCATTGGCCAGCCTCCGAGATATAGCCGGTTTTCGACACGTCGATCTGCCACGTCGACGTGCGCACCAGGCCATTGGAATTGTTGAAGCCATACACGTGCCCGTTGTCGGCGGTATGGATTTGCGCGCTCGGCGTGGTGGTGAACTCGCGGATCAGCGGATAGTCGAGGCTTGCACGCACCAGCAACGCGAGATCCTCGGCGGTGGAGACATTCTGGCTCGAAAGTCCCGTCGGCTCGGCGAAGCGGCTGCTGTCCATGCCGAGCTCATGCGCCTTGTCGTTCATGCGCGCGACGAATGCGTCGGTTCCTCCGGGATAGTTGCGCCCGAGCGCGCTCGCCGCCCGGTTCTCCGAGGACATGAGCGCCATGTGCAGCAGATCGCGCCGGGCAAATACCGAACCGATGCGAAGCCGCGAGCCGCTGTGCTTGAGGGTATCGATGTCGGCCTTTTCGATGCGAATCGCTTCGTCCAGGGCCAAGTCCGCATCGAGCACCACCATGGCCGTCATGAGCTTGGTGATCGAGGCGATTGCCGATACCTGGCTGACATTCTTGCCATATAGCACGGTGCCGTCCATCGCATCGAACACCAGGGCGTGGCTCGACTTGAGATCGGGTCCGTGCGCGGCCAACGTGCCGTTGATTTCGACCGTGGCCGCCGCTGCTGTGGCGGCAGTGGCCTTGGCAGCTGCCTTCTTGACGGTCTTGCCGTCATCCTTCTTGTAGCTGACGGATACGCGTTTGCCGCCGTTCTTTGCCGCTACCCCGGGCTTGACGCTCTTCGCAGTCTGCGCCGCGCCGGCAATTCCGCTCCAGGTCAACATCAGTGCGACGATGAATATCCCTGCGACGTTGTTCACCCGTCCGTTCCTTGGTGGTTCTTGTGTCGGCTCCCAGGAAGGACGGGAGCGCCGCCGGGGCAAGCGCCGATCGCGTTGCTCGCCCGCGGCTAAGATAGCAAATAATCAACGCCTAAGTAAGCTTGCTGCGAGTAAATGCTGAACATCGCAAAAAGAAACGCCGCCCCAAGGTCGTTGTCAGGGCGGCGTATTAAGGGAGACCCGCGACGCGGGCCGCTGCTTGGTCACCCGCGCAGAAGGTCTCCCGAGGAGGAACTGGAAGCTCGTTGGTCAGAATGCTAAGGGTAACACCTTACGGTCAACTTACATGCCCGTGTGCGTTCGATACGCGGACCTGAGGAAGTCACCATACCGGCTCGACAAGCGGCCGCGAGGACGCTAGCCTCAGCAGGTTGCGCGTAAGGGCTGATCTCCGCGCTCGCACTTTGTGTCGACAAGCTTCGTCGCTGATTCATCTCGATTCCTTCTCGTTTTCCATGCGCCTTCTCATCGTCGAAGACGATCCGCTGCTCGCGGACGGCCTCAAGCGCTCGCTCGCGGTGCACGGCTTCGCGATCGATCATGCCGCCGACGGTGCCAGCGCCGATCACATGCTGTCGAGCCAGGCCTACGATCTGGTCATCCTGGACCTGGGGCTTCCCGGCCTGGACGGGTTGAGCGTGCTCAAGCGCCTGCGCCGCCGCGCCGGCGGCTCGAGCACGACGCCGGTGCTCATTCTGACCGCGCGCACCGGCCTCGATGATCGGGTCAAAGGTCTGGATCTGGGCGCCGACGACTATCTCGCCAAGCCGTTCGATCTTCCCGAGCTGGAAGCCCGGGTGCGGGCAATGGTGCGGCGCGGAAAGTTCGGCGCGAGCCCGCAGCTGCAGCACGGCCGGCTGCGCTTCGACACCATCGGCCGCCGCGCACTGGTGGACGACCAGCCGCTGGAGCTGTCGGCCCGTGAGCTCTCCATGCTCGAGACGCTGCTGCTGAGCGTCGGTCGCGTGGTGAGCAAGGAGCAGCTCGCCGAGCAGTTGACCGGCTGGGGTGAGGTCGTAGGCGCCAACGCGATCGAGGTCTACATCCACCGCCTGCGCAAAAAGTTGGAGACGGCCGGAATTTCGGTGCGCACGGTGCGGGGGCTGGGCTACCTGCTGGAGAAGCCGGGCAGCGGATCGTAGCAGGAGCGTTGCTCGTTGCCGCGAGGAAGGGCAGTTCGCTGCCCCGAGGAGGGCGGCTCGATGCCGCGGGAAAGCGAGCCGTTCAGCATGCAGCGCCGGCGCTCGGGGCGTGAAGGGAGAGTCGGGCCATCAAGCTTTTCCTGCAACCGTCGATTCGCCGCCAGCTGATCTTCTGGCTGGTGCTGCCGCTGTCGATCGCCCTCATCTGCTCGGCGCTGGTGGTGTACAAGCTCGCCTCGGACTTCGTGACCGAAGCGTACGACCGGGCACTGTACGATTCGGCGCTCGATCTGTCGCGGCGGCTGCGGCTGCGCGACGGACGCCTCACGGTCGACCTGCCTCCCGCCGCGGCCGACATGCTCGAAATCGACGATATCGACCGCGTCTACTACGCCGTGCGCAACGACGACGGCAGCCTGGTCGGCGGCGCAGCCGACCTGCCGCGACCGCAACCTTCCGAGAATCGGCGTCCGGATTACTACTACGCGAGCTACCTGGGACAGGGCATGCGCCTGGTGGCACTGCGCGTGCCGTACGATCCCGACAACGAAACGATGTTCGCGCAGGTCATCGTGGGCGAGACGCTGGTGCGGCGCCGGCTGCTCGCCGACGAGATCTGGGTCGCGGTCGCGCTTTCCCAACTCGTTCTGATCGCGATGATCTGTATTTCCGTCTACCTCGGCGTCGGTCACGGCCTGCTGCCGCTCGGGCGCTTGCGGGCACAGATCGAGGCGCGTTCGCACCGCGATCTCACGCCGCTGGACGAGCCGCGCACACCGAGGGAAGTCCGGCCGCTGGTGCATGCGATCAACGAGCTGTTGCAGCGGCTGCAAGGCGCGATCGTGTCGCAGCAGCGCTTCATCGCCGATGCGGCCCACCAGTTGCGAACCCCGCTTGCGGGCTTGCGCACGCACGCCGAGCTGGCGCTCAGGGAACAGGACCTCGCCGGCGTGCGCGAACGCGTGCGGGCGCTCATGCAGGCCACCGATCGCAGCGCGCGTCTCGCCCACCAGCTGCTGGCGCTCGCGCTGGCCGAGCCGGAAGCAAGCGCCGCGGCGCCGATGAGCGCGGTCGACCTGGTTGCGATCGCGCGCGACGTGACCGCCGAATGGGTGCCGCAGGCGCTCGCGCACCAGCTGGATCTCGGTCTCGCGGCCGCTGCCGGCGACCTGCGCATCCGCGGCAATGCGGTGCTGTTGCGCGAGCTCGTAGTGAACCTCGTCGACAACGCGATCCGCTATACGCAGCCCGGCGGACGCATCACGGTCGGCGTGCAGCACGACGCCGCCACAGTCACGCTCAGCGTCGAGGACGACGGCCCCGGCATTCCTCCCGCCGACCGCGAGCGGGTGTTCGAGCGTTTCCAGCGTCTGGCGGAGAATCGCACCGAAGGCTGCGGGCTCGGGCTCGCGATCGTACGCGAGATCGGGCAAGCACACGCCGCCGAAGTGCGCATCGGCGACGGCGCTAGCGGAAAGGGAACGCGCGTCAGCATCCGTTTTGCGCGCATCGATGCAGACCTCAGTGGCGGGCTCGCGCGGCAAACGGCTGCAGCGCCGGGCCCGGGTTGATGGTTGATTCAGCCGGTCGTGGTCGGTGCCGCGCCTGCTTCGCCCAGTTCCCGCTGCTGTTCTTCCTGCTGCTGTTCGTCCTGCTCTTTCTCTTCCTGTTGCTGCAGCGCCCACATGCCGGCGTAGACGCCTTCGCGCTGTAGCAGGTCGCGGTGCCTGCCACGCTCGACGATGCGGCCATGATCGAGCACCAGGATCTGGTCCGCGTCCACCACGGTGGAAAGCCGATGCGCGATGATCAGCGCCGTGCGCCCCTGCGCGATGCGCTCCAGCTCGGCCTGGATCGCCTTCTCGGAACGCGAATCCAGCGCCGAGGTGGCTTCGTCGAAGATGAGTATGCGCGGTCCCTTGAGCAACGCGCGTGCGATGGCGACGCGCTGCTTCTCGCCGCCGGAGAGCTTCAAGCCGCGTTCGCCCACCGCGGTGTCGTACCTGTCCGGCAGCGACAGGATGAAGTCGTGAATGTGCGCCGCGCGCGCCGCCTCGATCACTTCCTCGCGGCTCGCGTCCGGGCGCCCGTAGGCGATGTTGTAGAGCACCGTATCGTTGAACAGCACGGTGTCCTGCGGCACGATGCCGATGGCGGCGCGCAGGCTCGCCTGGGTGACGTCGCGAATGTCCTGTCCGTCGATGCGGATGGCGCCGCCGTCTGCGTCGTAGAAGCGGAACATGAGCCGCGCCAGCGTCGACTTTCCCGACCCGCTCGCGCCCACCACCGCTACCGTGTGCCCCGGCGGAATGCGGAAGCTCACGTCGTGCAGGATCCGGCGGCGGCTGTCGTAAGCGAACTCGACGCGATCGAATTCGACCGCGCCTTGGGCGAGGGCAAGCGCGGGAGCCCCCGGTCTGTCCTCGATCTCGCGGTGCTGGCGCAGCATGCCGAACATCCGCTCCATGTCGGTGAGCGACTGCTTGATCTCGCGATACACCATGCCGAGGACATTGAGCGGCACATAGAGCTGGATCAGAAACGCGTTCACCAGCACCAGGTCGCCGAGCGTCATGCTGCCGGCGATCACGCCGGAGGTGGCCCGCCACATGATGAGCGTCACGCCGAGCGCGATCACCGCGCTCTGGGCGGCGTTCAGCGCCGACAGCGAGGTCTGCGACAGGATCGCCGCTCGCTCCCAGCGCTGCATCGCCTCGTCGTAGCGGCTCTGCTCGAATTGCTCGTTGCCGAAGTACTTGACGGTTTCGTAGTTGAGCAGGCTGTCGATCGCGCGCGTATTCGCCTTCGAGTCGAGCTCGTTCATGTTGCGGCGAAAGTGCAGCCGCCATTCGGTGATCGACACCGTGGTGACGATATAGATGCCTATCGTGACCAGGGTGACGATGGCGAACCAGGGGTCGTAGTTGACGAGCAGGATTCCGGTCACCAGCGCGATCTCGACCAGCGTGGGCAGGATGCTGAAGAGGGCGAAGCCGAGCAGCTGCGAGATGCCGCGCGTCCCGCGCTCGATATCGCGCGTGAGCCCGCCGGTCTGGCGTTCCAGGTGGAAGCGAAGTGAGAGCGAATGCAGGTGGCCGAACACTTCGAGCGCGATGCGGCGCACCGCCCGTTGCGTCACCTTGGCGAAGACGAACTCGCGCAGCTCGGTGAAGACCGTAGTCGAAAGCCGCAGCAGGCCGTAGCCGATCAGCAATCCGGCCGGCAGCACGAGGATGGCGTTCTGCACGCTCAGCCCGTCGACGATCTGCTTGAGCACGAGCGGCACGCCGACGTTGGCCGCCTTGGCGGCGAACAGGAACAGCAACGCCAGCACCACGCGAGCGCGGTACTCCCACAGATACGGCACCAGCGTACGCAGCGTTTGCCAGTCGCTGCTGGGGATGGGCGCAGGGCGCGGCTGCGGCCCGCGGCTACCGTGGCGGTCCATGGCGTTCAGTATCCGCCCGGGGCAAAAAAAATGGGCACAGAGTGACTGCGCCCAAAAGTCGCTACCAAAGGAGGAGGGTCGAAAACCCAAGGCCGAAACCCCGGGCCTTCGAGCTCCATGGAAGCAATCCCGATGCCATCGGCGTACGCTCCAAGAATCATCAGGTTGAGGCAGCGGCCGGGCGCGAAAGTGACGACCTTTCTGCCGGGCTGCCGAAATTCGGTCGATCGGACCCGGCCGGGCCGGTACCGGACGCCCGCACCGGATCTCGCCGGGATGTCCTTATGGCGGGCATGCGGTTACGCCGACTCATGTTCCTTGGCATATCCCAGGAGGCCCGTGCTGACACGAAAAATACCGTAGGAAACCCATGCCAGCGAACGCGCGAGCAGCGGCTGCTTCGACCAGCGCTCGCGGATGACCGGCCGGGCGCCCTCCTCGATCAGCCCCAGCAGGCTCGCGCGCAATTGCCCGGCAAATGCGCGATCGTCGACCACCACGTTCGCTTCGCGCGCAAGCAGCAGGCTGAAGGGATCGATGTTGGACGAGCCGACCGTAGCCCAATGGCCGTCGATGACGGCGACTTTCGCGTGCAGGAAGCTCTTGTGATATTCCTGGATTTCGATACCGGCATCGAGCAGGCTGCCGTAGAGCGCGCGCGAGGCATGGTGCAGGAAGAAGTACTCCACGCGCCCCTGCAGCAGCAGCACCACCCGCACCCCGCGCGCGGCCGCGTCCGAGAGCGCCCGGCGGAAGCGAATCCCGGGCAGAAAATACGCCATCGCGATGATGATCTCGCTGCGTGCGCCTGCAATCGCCTCCAGGTAGGCGTCCTCGATGTCGCGCCGGTGGCCGATGTTGTCCCGTATCACCACCGCCGCGCGTTGATTGCCGGCCGGGGCATTGGGCGCGCAGCGCAGCGCCCACTCGCGCCAGCGGCGGCGAAACTCGGTCCATGAGATGATCGCCCAGAGCCGCGTGACCGCCGCATGCGCATCATCGACGCTCGGCCCGCGCACCTGCACGGCAAAATCCACCCGCGGCGGCACATGGCCCGGCGTATGCATGTCGTCGATGATATTGATGCCGCCGACGAACCCGACGTGGGCATCGAGCACCACCAGCTTGCGATGCAGCCGGCGCAGTCGCGAGCGGCGCAGGTTGAAGTTCGCGATGTCCGGCCGGTACACCAGGAGCTGCACGCCGGCATCCTTCATGAGCTGCGCCAATGACGCCGCCATGCGCCGGCAGCCAAAGCCGTCGATAAGGACGTGCGTCGCGACGCCACGCCGGGCCGCGCGCGCCAGCGCGGCGGCGATGCGGCTCCCGGTCGCGTCGTTCTCGAAGATGTAGGTCTCGAGATAGATCTCCTCGCGCGCGGCATCGATTGCGGCCTCGAGCGCTGGAAAATATTCCCCGCCGCCGACCAGAAGGCGCACGTCGTTGCCGGCGCGCAGCGTCGTCATACCCGCACGATGGTGGTCGACAAAACCGCATGATCCGATATGCGCGACCACGGATAGCCGTGGTGCACGCTCGCGCGACGCACCCGGAAGCCGCGCACGTAGATACGATCGAGGTGCAGCAACGGCAGCACCGAGGGGAAGCTGCGTGCCGGCCCGCCGCGCGTGATCTCGAATACTTCCGCCAGATGCAGCGGACGGGCGAGCAGCGCGCGCGCATGCAGCCGCCAGTCATTGAAATCGCCCGCGACGATCAACGGCGCATCCGGCGGCACCATCTGCTCGATGCGCCGCCGCAGCGCCATCAGCTGCTGGCGCCGTCCGCGCGCGGTCAGGCCCAGATGCACGCACACGCAATGCAGCGGCGAGCGCCAGGAGGGAAGGTCGATCTCGCAGTGGAGCAGCCCGCGCGACTCGAGCGCGTGGGCCGAGACATCCTCGTTGTCCCAGCGCAGGATCGGGTAACGCGACAGCACCGCATTGCCGTGATGACCGAGGTCGTACACGGAGTTGCGGCCATAGGCGAAGTCCGTCCATACCGTGTCGGCCAGGAATTCGTACTGCGGCTCCTCCGGCCAGTTCGGGAAACGCTGCGGATGCAGCTGGTGGTCGCCGAGCACCTCCTGCAGGAACACCAGGTCGGCGCCGAGCTGGCGCAGCCGCTCGCGCAGCTCGTGCACGACCATGCGCCGGTTGAAGTTGGAGAAGCCCTTGTGGATGTTGTAGGTGGCGACGTGCAGCGTGTCGATCATGAGCCCCGCCCCGCAATCACGGCGCGCGGTTCCCGGGCGATGATGGGCAGCAGGCGCAGCGCGTCGGCGTTGGTCCACGAGAACACCAGCCGGGCGGCCTCGTCCCACGGCAGCCATTGGTAGCGCAAATGCTCGCGCGGAGCGAGCACAACGGGCACGCGCTGCGGCAAGGTCAAGCCGAACACCCGTTCGACATTGTGCGTCGTCCCGGGCGCAAAGCGGCTGCCCCAGCGGCGGAAGATTTCGAAGCGGTTCTGCACCCGCCAATCCTCGAGCGGATAGCCCGCGGCGTCGATCCCCGTCTCCTCGGCCACTTCGCGCAGCGCGGTCTCGCAGCAGCTTTCGCCCTCGTGCAGGCTACCGGTCACCGATTGCCAGAATCCCGGACGGTCGGCGCGCTCGATCAGCAACACTTCGAGCTCTGCGGTGTGAATCACCACCAGCACCGAGAACGGGAGCTTGTAGGCCACGCCCGGCTCTCGAATCAGACGATCAGGACGGGCAATTCCAGGTCGGCCGCAGGCGCGCCGACGAACAGGACCCAAAAGGCCTTGCCTTCGCCGCGCCAGTACTCGGCGGAAGTCTTGAAGATGTCGAGCAGGATGGCAAATCCGTCCGGATCGGTTTGCGCATAGGTGTGGAAGCCTTCGACCCGGATCACCAGCCCGCGCTGGGGCATCCAGGAGGCATCGGTGAGACAGTCCTCCAGGGCGTCCCAGTTGCGGCCGAACCAGGATGGGAACGACAGCGTGCGGCCGAGCAGCCCCAGGAACTGCGACTTGGTACGCGCGGCGCTGGCATCGACGGCGATGAACGCGAGCCCCGCATCGCGCACGGCAGTCTCCAGCGCGGGCGGCACGACCACGGTGCGGAACACGCCGGACTTGCGGTGCTCGCGCAACCGCGGCGCGAGCGCTTCGGCGCTAATCCCGGATTCGACGGAAGCTGTCGTAATGATCATCCGTGTAGTAGTAGTCCGAGCCGCGGCCGGCGACGATGCGCCGCGCGCCGCGATCTTTCGCCCCCGGCGTTGGTACGGTGTATTCACGATAGTAACCCTGCTCTCTTGCCGGCAAGCGGCGTTCGCGATTGCCGAACACCGCGCCGTCCCTGCGGTACGGAAACGGACCGTCCCGCTTGATCAATGCAAGCGTGCGCTGCGCTTCGGCCGGCAACTGCTCCAGCCGAACCTCGGGCAGCGCCGGCTCGCCGCGCGCGCAGGCGAAGCTGGCCAGCCCGAAGGCAAGCACGAGCAGCAACCACGCGAAGCGAGCCCATGCGCCATTCATCGCTGCCATGACGCTCGAACCTCATTGCACCTGGGCATCCGGGGCGCGTGCGCGGATATGCAGCTCGCGCAGCTGGCGATCGTCCACCCGATTCGGCGCCTGTGTCAGCAGGCATGTCGCCCGCTGCGTCTTCGGGAACGCAATGATGTCGCGAATCGACTCGGCGCCGGCCAGCATGGCGACGATCCGATCCAGGCCGAACGCGATGCCGCCGTGCGGCGGCGCGCCGTACTGCAAGGCGTCCAGCAGGAACCCGAACTTCGCCTGCGCCTGGTCGGCATCGATGCCGAGCGCGCGAAATACCTTCTGCTGGATCTCCTGGCGATGGATCCGGATCGAGCCGCCGCCGATCTCCCAGCCGTTCAACACCATGTCGTGCGCCTTCGCCATCGCCTTGCCCGGATCGCTCTCCAGCAGCTCTTCGTGGCCATCCGCGGGCGCGGTAAACGGATGGTGCATGGCGTCCCAGCGCTTCTCGTCGTCGTTCCACTCGAACATGGGGAAATCGACCACCCACAGCGGGCGCCACCCGGGCTGCGCCAGGCCGCGCTCGTGCCCGACCTTCGCCCGCAGCGCGCCGAGCGCCTCGTTGACCACCTTGGCCCGGTCGGCGCCGAAGAAGATCAGATCGCCCGCGGCTGCACCGGTTCGGTCGAGTATCGTGGCGATCACCGGCTCGGACAGGAACTTGAGGATCGGCGACTGCAGTCCCGCCGCACCCTGATCCACCGCGTTCACCTTGATATAGGCGAGCCCCTTGGCGCCGTAGATCTTGACGTATTCGGTGAGGTCGTCGATCTCCTTGCGCGTGAGGCTGCCGCCCTGCGGCACGCGCAAAGCGGCGACGCGCCCATCCGCGAGCTGCGCGGCTTCCCGGAAGACCTTGAAATCCACGCCGCGCACCGCGTCGGTCAGCTCGGTCAGTTGCAAGGGTACGCGCAGATCCGGCTTGTCGGAGCCGTACAACGCCATCGCCTCGCGATAGGAAAGGCGCGGAAACGGATGCGGCAACTCCACCTCCGCGGCGACCCGGAAGACCTCGCGGACGAGATCTTCCATCATCGCCATGATCTCGCCCTGGTCGAGAAACGAGGTCTCGACATCGATCTGGGTGAACTCGGGTTGGCGGTCGGCGCGCAGGTCCTCGTCGCGGAAGCACTTGACGATCTGGTAGTAGCGATCGAACCCCGCCACCATCAGCATCTGCTTGAAGAGCTGCGGCGACTGCGGCAGCGCATAGAACATCCCCGGGTGCACCCGCGACGGAACCAGGTAGTCGCGTGCGCCTTCCGGCGTCGAGCGCGTCAGCATCGGCGTCTCGATGTCGATGAAGCCATGCCGGTCCAGGAACTGGCGCGCGGCCATCGCGACGCGATAACGCAGCCGCAGGTTGCGCTGCATCAGCGGACGGCGCAGGTCCACCACGCGGTTCTCGAGCCGCACCGTTTCCGACAGGTGCTCGTCGTCGAGCTGGAACGGCGGCGTTGCCGCGGTGTTGAGGATTTCGACCTGCTCCGCGAGCACCTCGATCTCGCCGCTCACCAGGTTGGGATTGACCGTGCCCTGCGGGCGTTCGCGCACGCGGCCGCGAACCTTGACCACGAATTCGTTGCGCAGCGTCTCGGCAACCGAAAACGGCCGCGGACGGTCGGGATCGCAAACGATCTGCACGATGCCTTCGCGGTCGCGCAGATCGATGAATATGACGCCGCCGTGATCGCGGCGCCGATGCACCCAGCCGTACAGATCGACGTCGGTGCCCAGGTGCTTTCGGCTGATCGAGCCGCAATAGTCGGTACGCATGATTCTTCCGTTTCCGTCGCCCGGAACACTCGGCGTGCCCCGCTGCCAATGCTCCCAGGTTTTTTTCGCTACCCCGGACCGGGCAACCCAGTCTCGGGCCCGGGGAACCCGATCTTCGGAGCGGGGCGCCCAATGTTCGGGCCGGGGCGCCTATGTTTCCCCGGACCTGGGCATGCTCAGCGCTGTCCAGCCTCCGCGTGGCGCGCTTCGGCAGTGGCTATCGGCACCGCCCGCTTCGGGTGATCGGTTACGGCGGGGGCAACGACGCCCATCGAAATCACGTATTTGAGCGCCTCATCGACGCTCATGTCGAGTTCGACCACGTCCGAGCGCGGCATCATGAGAAAGAACCCGGATGTGGGGTTCGGCGTGGTGGGCACATAGACGCTGACATATTCGCCGCGCAGGTGGTTCACGACGTCGCCCCCGGGCCGGCCGGTCTGAAATGCGATCGTCCACGAACCGGTGCGCGGATACTGCACCAGCAAAACCTTACGGAATGCCTGTCCCGTGTCGGCGAGAATGGTGTCCGAGACCTGCTTGACCCCGTAGTAGATCGATTTCACCACGGGGATGCGGGCAAGCACGCCCTCCCAGAATCGCACCAGCCGCTGGCCGATGAAGTTGGCCGCCAGTAGACCGGTCAGGAACACCACCAGGATGGTCAGGACCGCACCGAAGCCCGGAATGTGGAATCCCCAGAGCGCCTCGGGACGCAATCGATTCGGCAGGAGATCCAGCGAATGATCCATGGTGCTGATCAGCCAGTTCAGCACCAGGACCGTGATGCCGAGCGGAATCCAGATGAGCAGCCCGGTGATGAAATAACGCTTCATCAGGTGCAGGCGGAAGAGGCGCCGGCGCCACTGGCCGTCGCCCCCGAGCTGCTACCTCCGCTGTCCGAGCTCGACTTGCTGCCGCCTTCGCTGGCCTTGCTGCCGCCTTCGCCGGTCTTGCTGGCTTCGCTGGCCTTGCTACCGCCCTCGCCGGTCTTGCTGCCCTCACCAGCCTTGCTATCGCCCGCGCCAACCTTGCTGCCCTCGCCGTCTTTTTTCGCCCCTGGCTTCGACGTGCCGTTATTCTTGAAGTCGGTCGCATACCAGCCGGTTCCCTTCAGCTGGAATCCGGCCGCGGTAACCTGCTTGCTGAACGTGCTTTTGCCGCATTCGGGGCAGTCGGTGAGCGGTGGCTCCGCAAGCTTCTGCAGATAGTCGTTCTGGTAGTCGCAGGCGCTGCAGCGATACTCGTAGATGGGCATGTTCGGAACCTCCCGAGGGCGACGGACGATTATAGCGAAGCACTCACTCCAAGGTGTCGCGAATGTTGGGCCGCGTCAAGCATCCTTCAAGCCGGGGCCGGCCGGCGTACGGCTCGGCCGCGGGCTTGCTTGCGCATTCGGCACCCGCCCCAATCTTGGCTATGTTTCAGGCCTCTGGTCGCCGGCACAGCGGCCCGATACCACCATCGAGGAGCCGCCATGGCACAGGATGACACGGTGCAGGTCGTCTGTGGGCATTGCACCGCAACCAACCGCGACGGATGAAGTACAAGGACTACTACCAAGCGCTCGGAGTCGAACGCGACGCCTCCGATGAGGACATCAAGAAGGCGTATCGCAAGCTCGCGCGCAAGTATCACCCCGACGTCTCGAAGGAAAAGGACGCGGAAGAGCGCTTCAAGCAGGTGGCGGAAGCCTACGAGACGCTGCGCGACAAGGACAAGCGCCGGGCTTACGACCAGCTCGGCCGCTACCGCAGCGGGCAGGACTTCCGCCCGCCGCCCGACTGGGAACGCCAGTTCGGCGATATTTTCAGCCGCCACAGCGACAGCGGCGACAGCGGCGGTTTCGACCTGGGCGACCTGCTCGCGGGCTTGGCGGGCGGGCGGCGCGGGTCGAGCCGGAGCGGCCGGCGCGGCCGGGACGTGGAAGTCACGGCGCAGCTGAGCCTCGAGGACGCGGCCAAGGGCACCGAGATCGTAATCGCGCTTCCCGCAGCGGGCGCTGCGAACCGCACCGTGCACGCACGCATTCCCAAGGGAGCGACCGATGGCCAGAAGCTGCGCGTCGCCGGAAAAGGCCTACCCGGGGCGGGACCGAATGCCGCAGCTGGCGACCTGTACATCGCCGTGGCGCTGAAGCCGCATCCGCTGTTTCGCGTCGAGGGGCACGACCTGCTGCTCGACCTGCCGATCACGCCGCCGGAGGCGGCGCTCGGAGCCGCGGTGGAGATCCCGACGCTGGAAGGCAAGGTGAAGTTGCGCATCCCGCCCAACTCGCAATCCGGCCAGCGCCTGCGCCTGGCCGGTCGCGGGTTGCCGAAACCCGCGAGCGGCTGCGGCGACTTGCTGGCCCAGTTGAAGATCGTCACGCCGCCGACGCTGAGCGAACGCGAGAAAGCGCTCTACGAGCAGCTTGCGGCAACCTCGGCGTTCAATCCTCGCGCTCATCTCGGCTGACGGCCTGCGCGATCGGCGCCATGGCAACGGTAAGCGTCCCCAATGTGGGGCCGCTTACGTGACAACCGGCGGGGGTCGATCGATCAAGCTCAACGCGGCAATCAGCCCGGCGCTCGCCAGCACGACGTATGCCGGACCGAACAAGCCGAACACGAGCGGCACGCACATGTAGAAGGCGCGCGTGCCAAGGGAATAGAACCGCCCCGCGCGATTCAGGTACGCCGCAACCCGGTACGGCGGAAAGGTGGCCGTATCGGCCGGCACCAGATTGATCATGTAGCCGACGTGGTTGTAAAAGCGGATCGCCATCGAGAACATGAAGAAGGCGGCGAAGAAGTCCGCCAGCAGAAGCAGCAGGATCAATGCATGGTCGCTTTGCGCGCGATCGCGATGGCTTGCGAGCGCGCCGAGCATCTGCTCGAAACGGGCGCCGTCCGCGCCCAGATTGAGCGTCCCTATCACGAGCAGGATCGCGGTGGATGCCATGATGCTCGCGGCCATGACCGAGTTGCGCAGGGTCTGCACGGCCAGGACGTCCTTGCCTCCCTCGCGCATGATGTGCTCGACCCAGCGCACGCGCGCGAGCGCGTTCAGCCCCTGCGTGGCGTAGCCCGGCTGACGGTGCTCGCGCCGGTCGATGTAGAAATGATAGGCGAGGATCAGGCCGCCTCCGACCACGAGCGCGGCGAGTAGATTGAACTTGAATGCGATCTGGATC
>JBOIEI010000089.1:0-1645 GCA_050741055.1 Burkholderiales bacterium
CATGGGCTATCACGCGCTGCGGCTGGGCGATGCGTACCTCGCCACCGCGGTGGACGGAGTGGAGGACTGGCTCACGATCTCCATGGAGAAGCCGCCCGCCGATGCGAGCGGAGCCGGCGTGGCGGCGTACGGCGACGGCGTGATCGAGCGCCTGCAGACGTGGTGGGAGACGCAGACCGACAAGACCTGCGCGCGCGAGGTGCGCACCTACAGCGGCGTGCAGAGCCTGCGCGAATTCCTCGAGCGCCAGACATGGCATAGCGCGCAGCACATTCGGCAGTTGACCTGGCGCCTGGAGCAACTGGGCATCGAGCCGGACAAGCCGCTGACTGCTGCCGAGCTTGGCGGGCTGCCGATTCCGGAGGCGATCTGGGGCTAGCCTAAACCAACTTCACAGCGGCGGCCGGATGTTCGCTTCGTGCACCATCTTATCCGCGCAGCCGCGCTCGCTTCAGACCGAACGAGCGGGCTGGGCAGATCGATGCAGCCTCTCTTCCACTTCAGCCGGCAAGCGCGTGATCTCGACCAGGAAGTCGATCAGCACGCGGACTTTGTTCGCGACGTGGCGCGCCGACGGATAGACGACGCTGATCGGCCGGCCTTCGACCGCGTAGGATTCGAGCAGCGGCGTGAGCATGCCGGAATCGAGATCGTGGTGCGTCGTCCACCAATTGGATTGAACGACGCCGAGGCCCAGCAGTGCGCATTCGCGCATGGCATCGCCGCCGGTGACCACCAGATTGCCGCTCACGCTCACGTCGACGATCCGGCCGCCGTCGTTGAAGGTCCATACCGGGCTCGTGATGCTGGTGATGCAGTTGTGCTGCAGCAAATCGAGCGGCGCCTGCGGCGTGCCGTGCCGATCGAGATAGCGCGCCGACGCGGCGGTGATGCGCGGGCCGCGATTGAGCACCCGGGCGACATGGCGCGAATCGCTCAGGTCGCCGACCACCACGGCCACATCCAACCCTTGCTCGATCAGATCGCCGGGACGGTCGTCGAAGCGCAGCTCCAGCACGATCTCGGGGTAGCGGGCCGCGAACTCCGCCAGGCGAGGCAGGAAGGTCAGGCGCGCGAACAGGACCGGCAAGGCGATGCGGATGCGGCCTTTCGGCATTCGAGCGCCGCGTCGCAACGACGCCTCCGCGTCTTCCACGTCGTTCAGAATCTGGACGGCGCGGGCATAAAACTCGCGCCCGTCGTCGTTCATTGCCAGCCGCCGGGTCGAGCGCTCCAGCAGCCGGGTTCCGAGCTCGTCCTCCAGGCGGGCGATCATCTTGGCGACGGCCGAAACCGAGATGCCGAGCTGCGATGCGGCCGACGAGAAGCTGACGCTCTCGGCCACCCGGACGAAAGTCTGCATCGCCATCAGCTTGTTCATCCGGCTGTCTTGAACCAAAAGTAAAAACTGATTGTACTGAGCAGCCTGTTTTCTCGCCAATTGGGGCTGAGTACACTCGCCGAGCGGCCTTCTGCTCCGTAAGCAGGCGTCGTGCCGCAACAATTCGAGGCAACGGGCCGGGTGATCGATGGGTGACACAGCGCTACGCAGCAAGCCGCGCATGCACGGCGACGATGCGGGAAGGCGGCCTCCGAGGCTGCGGGTGAGTGGAGCCGGCCCCTCGGCCACGATGCACGGCAATTT
>JBOIEI010000090.1:0-2443 GCA_050741055.1 Burkholderiales bacterium
GCATGTGCCGTACAAAGGCGGCGCGCCGGCAATGACGGCGCTTTTGAGCGGCGAGATTCCGCTGCTCTTCGGGAACGCCGCGAACGCGATGCCGCTCATCGGCAGCGGCAGGTTGAGGGCGATTGCCGTGAGCACGAAGCAGCGCCTGCCGGGCCTGCCGAACGTACCCACGATCGCGGAATCGGGATTTCCGGCTTTTGAAGCGGGGACGTGGACCGGTCTGTTCGCCCCCGCCCGCACGCCGTCGGAAATCGTGGCGAAAATTGCGCGCGACGCGGCGCAGGTGATACGGCGCTCTGACGTGCGCGAGCATATGCAGCGCGCGGGCCTGATCCCGGTGGGTAACTCCCCGCAGGAGTTTGCGGCGATGATGAAGGTAGAAGCGGCGCGTTACGCCGAGCTGATCCACAAGCTCGGCATCCGTGCGGACTGAAAGCCAGGGAAACGATCCGGCTCACTCGAGCCGGATACCCGCCTCCCGGATGAGTTTTCCGAAGCGGCCCATCTCGGACTTCAGAAACGCGGTGAGCTCCGCGGCGGAGCTGGTGCGCACTTCCATGCCGAGCGATTCGAAGCGCTTTCGCACCTCGGGGATCTGCGCGGCCTTGCTGATCTCGGCCTGCAGGCGTTCGACGCGGTCCTGCGGCAGGCGCGCCGGGCCGAGCACGCCGTTGACGATCGCGATCTGGAATCCGGGGTAGACCTCCGCGAGCGCCGGCACTTCCGGCAGCACGTTGGAACGCGTCGGCTTTGTGGTCGCGAGCGCCCGCAGCGCGGCGCGCTTCACGTGCGGCAGGATAGGTGGCGAAGCCGAAAAAATGAGCGCCACTTCACCTGACAGGAGCGAGCCCATGGCGTGGCCCGCGCCCTTGAACGGCACGTGCACGATGTTCACGTTGGCCGCGTCGCGAAAGAGCTCCGCGGCGAGATGCAGCGTGCTGCCGACGCCCGCAGACGCGTAGTTGAGCGCACCCGGCTTCGCATTCGCGAGCGCAACGAGCTCCCTGACGTCCTTCGCGGGGATCGACGGATGTGCGACGAGAAACAGCGGCGAAGCACCCACCGTGGTGACCGAGCTGAAGTCGCGCAAGGTATCGTATGGAAGCTTCACATACGCGGTCGCATTGATCGCGGTGGTCGTGATGTCGGCATACAGTAGCGTGTGACCGTCGGCCGGCGAGCGGGCGACCAGCTCGGAGCCTAGGGTGCTCCCGGCGCCGGGGCGGTTCTCGACGATCACCGGCTGACCTGTGCTCGCCGATATGTGCTGCGCAAGCAGACGCGCGGAGGTGTCGCTGATCCCACCCGGCGCCCACGGCACGATGAGCCTTATCGGTTTCGTCGGAAAGCTCTGGGCGGCAGCGATGCCGACCCCTGCACCGAGCGGAATCGCTAGGGCGGCGGCCAGCGTGAGCGTTGTCAGCGCAATGCGGGTGGTGAGGCGCGCCCTCGCGCAATGCCGTCGCGCGGTACGCAGCGAGCCCGACACCGGTCCAACTACTGACTCTTGATGGCTCGTCTTCATCGCCCGATCTCCCCGAATGGCATCGAAGCGCGCGGCTCGCCTGATGTGCATGAGTCACGCGTTCGCCGCACAGGTACACTATCGACACCCCATACCAAACGTCGACCAGCATGAAGCCGTATTGGTACCTGCTCGCCCGGATCATACTCCCGCTCGCTCTGGCACCTGCGCCACACGCGCTCGCCCAGAACTATCCGAGCAAGCCCATCCGGCTGATCGTCGCATTCTCCGCAGGCGGTGGCGGCGACAATGTCGTGCGCCCGCTTGCGGCGAGACTCAACGAAAACATCGGTACGCCCGTCATCGTGGACAACCGTCCCGGTGGCGTCGGCATCATCGGCGCGAGTCTCGCGGCGCGGGCTGCACCGGACGGCTACACGCTCCTCGTCACTACCGGCGCCACACACGCGACCGCGCCGCTGCTCAACAGGAACCCGCCTTACCACCCGATGAAGGATTTTGTGCCGATCACGTTGCTCGTCACCTCGCCGACACTGATCGCCGCAAGCAACAAAGCGGGCTTCACCAGCGTGAAGGCACTGGTCGACTCCGCGAAAGCGAATCCGGGAAAGTTGAGCTACGCTTCCGGCGGACCGGGCTCTGCGCCGCACCTCGCGACCGAGCTATTCAACTCGATAGCGGGCATCAAGCTGCTGCAGGTGCCTTACAAAGGCGGCGGAGAGTCGGTGCCGGCGCTGATGGCGGGAGAGATCGACGTTCACTTTTTCGGGATCGCCACGGCCATGCCATACCTCAACAGCGGACGATTCCGCGTGCTCGCGATCTCGGCCGAGACTCGCTGGCCCGACCTGCCCAACGTTCCGACCTTCGCAGAAGCAGGCTACCCGCAATACAGGAACGCCAATTGGTACGGGCTGTCCGCGCCGGCCGGGACCGCGAAAGCGATCGTTTCAAGGC
>JBOIEI010000091.1:0-1599 GCA_050741055.1 Burkholderiales bacterium
GCTCGGAGGCCACGCCGCTGCGCGAGTTGAGGTACAGGGTATGCCCGCCCTTGATCAGATTCAGCGCCATGGGCTTGCCCATGATGCCCAGACCGACGAAGCCGATGCTGCTCATAGCCGTTCTCTCCAGCGATTTGCCCGCATCAGCGGGCACACAGCGCTCCCCTCTCTCTTTGGGAGAGGGGTTGGGGATGAGGGAAGCGACGCCACGACAGGGTTCAAGGATATATATATGTCGCGGCGTCGCTCCCGCACACGAGTCGATTCATTCTACGGCACTGCCTTGGGCCTTGTCCGCGCGTCGTGCGCAATATATGGCCGGCGTACGCGGACACGGGATGGCGCAACCGATTCCCGGGATACCGAAGCGAGCCGCTGCGCCTACAATGAGGCGGTTTCATGGAGCGTCGGGATGCGCATCGTCGGAGTATTGCTGGCGGCAGGTCAGGGGACGCGCTTCGGTGGTGACAAGCTGCTGGCAAGGCTTGCGGACGGTACGCCGGTGGGAGTGATGGCGGCGCGCAATCTCGCGGCGGCGCTGCACGAGGTGATCGCCGTCGTTCGGCCCGAAGATGTGCGGCTGGCGGAGCTTCTGGGTGCTGCCGGGATTGCAGTCGAGCCGTGCCCGAGCGCGTGGCGGGGCATGGGATCGAGCCTGGCGCATGCGGTGCGCGCCCGTGCGGACGCCGACGGCTGGATCGTCGCGCTGGCGGACATGCCCAAGGTACGGCCGGAGACGATTCGTGCGGTAGCCGGCGCGCTCGAAGACGGTGCGCCGCTCGTTGCACCGGTCCACCGCGGCGAGCGCGGTCATCCGGTCGGATTCGCGGCCGCCTACGGTGCACGGGTAGCGGCCCTTTCAGGCGACGCCGGCGCGCGCGACATCCTGCGCGCCGAACGCGATCGGATCGTGCTCATCGAATGCGATGATCCCGGCGTGGTCGCCGACATCGACACCGTCCTGGACCTGGAACGATTCAAGAGCGACCCGCCGCTGTCATGACGCCGGCGAGTAATGCGCTGCCCGCTCGTTCGGTCCGCGCGGCGCTCGTCGCCGCGCTGCGGCTTGCGCTGTTCCGTCCCGCCGACGCGGCCGCCTTCGCGCCGCAGGCCCGCGTGCTGGCTGCGCTGGGGTTGCTCCATGTCGCAGTCGCGTTCGTTTTCCAGCTGGCGGGCGTCGGTCTCGACGGGCAGCTCAACTTGTACGAGCTTCCGCGCGCCCTGTTCCTGCTTGCGGCTGCGCTGTTGTGCGGGGTGGCGTGTGCCGAGGCCGCGAACGATTCCGGGCTCGCGCTGCGAATCGCGGTCGCTGCGACTGCGCTCGCCGTGGTCTTGTCGATACCGATAGGGTTGACCGGCCTGCTGTTCGAACGCGGCGGTCTCGATCGCGCACGGCCGCAGCTCGGCCCGTATCTGTGGTACGGATTCCTGCTCTGGTGGGCGGCAGCGATCTCGGTTGCCATCGTCCGCCTCGTCCGCGCATCCCCGGTGATACGCCTGCGCGCGGTCGCATACGGCCTGATTCTGCTGGTCGCGCCGGCCTACTGGATTCCGGCCGGGCCGCTCTGGAGCCGTGCCTACGACGGTAGCGGGGAGGCG
>JBOIEI010000092.1:0-5168 GCA_050741055.1 Burkholderiales bacterium
CGTTGATCCAGGTCCTGCCGGCGTTGATGCTCAGCAGCTGCTGGCCGCTGGGCATGTTGACGGTGCTCGTGCCACGCGTCCTGAACGTTCCCGCTCCGCTCAGAACACTGTGACCCGTGGCAGCGAATAGCTCGGTCACGATCAGCTCGCCGCTGCCGCTCACCGTTCCACCGCTCAGATTCAAAGTAGGGATCTCGAGCGTGCCGGTGACGCTTACCGTCCCTCCGGTGACGGCCAGGGTTCCTGCTCCCGTTACCGTCGTACCCGCATTGAGATTGCGCGTGCCGCCGCCGAAGTCCAGCGTCGCGCCCGAGTCGATGGTATAGAGGCCCGTGTCCGTGCCGCTGCCGTCGATGGAGAGCGTGCCCGCATCGACGTTCACGGTGCCGGAGTTGTTGAAGGCGATGCTGCCTTGAATCCTGCGCGTTCCAGGCACCGTAAGATTCAGCGTGCCTGCGTTGTTGAGCACCGCCGTGCCGGTGTAGAAATTCAGCGGCGTCGCGTTCGCGCTCGACAGGTTCAGCGTCGCGCCCGCGGCATTCGTCAGCGTGTTCGTGCCGCCCGATGTGAAGCCGAAATAGATCGAATCGTCGCCGGCGATCGTCAGCACGCCTTCGTTGATCCACGTCCTGCCGGCGTTGATGCTCAACAGCTGCTGGCCGCCGGTCATGTCTACCGTGCTCACCCCTTCGGTGGTGAACACGCCCGGCCCGCTCAAAGCGCTCTGACCCGTCACGGCGAACGTCTCCGTCACCGTGAGCTCAGCGCTCCCGCCGACCGTCCCGCCGCTCATGTCGAGGGTCGTGATGCTCTGCGCCGCGTTGATATTCAGCGCACCCGAGCTCACCTGCACCGCGGCTCCGGTCGTGCCGATGTCGAGCACCGTGTCGGCGTTCAGCGTCGCGCCGGTGACGGCCAACGTCCACAGGCCGGTGATGCTCGTGCCTGCATTCAGATTGCGCGTCCCGCCGCCGAAGTTTAGGGCCGCGTCCGAGGCGACCGCGTACTGCCCGCTGTCGGTGCCGCCGCCGTCGATCGAGAGCGTGCCCGTATCGACATTCACCGTGCCGGTGTTGTGGAAAGCAATGCTGCCGTGGATCGCGTGCGCTCCGGGCACCGTGAGGTTCAGCGTGCCCGCGTTGTTCAGCACGGCCGTGCCGGTGTAGAAATTCAGCGGCGTCGCGTTCGTGCTCGAAAGGTTCAGCGTCGCGCCCGCCGCGTTGGTCAGCGTGTTCGTGCTGCCGGAGGTGTAGCCGAAATAGATCGAATCATCGCCGGCGATCGTCAGCACGCCTTCGTTGATCCAGGTCCTGCCGGCGTTGATGCTCAGCAGCTGCTGGCCGCTGGGCATGTTGACGGTGCTGGCGCCGCGCGTGGTCAGCACGCCCGGTCCGCTGATGAAGCTCTGTCCGGTAACGTTGAACGCTCCGGTCAATGCCACCGCACCGGCGCCTCCGAGCGTCCCGCCCTGCATCGTGAAGGCGCCATTGATCTCGGCTTCGTTGCCGATGCTGAGACTTCCGGACTGCAGCACGACATTCTCGTTGCTGAGCAGGGTCCGTACCGTGAAGTTGCTTCCGATCGAGATGGTATGCGTCGCTGCGGCGGTATCGATCAGAACGTCGTCGTTGACGCCCGGCACCAGTCCGGTGCTCCAGTTCGATGCCGTTTCCCAGCTGCCGTTCGTGCCGATCCAGGACACCGTCGGCGTGATGGTCAACGCTTGGATATCGTGTGTTACGGGCATCCCCGACGATAGAACCTCCGCGTCGCCGATTGCGGCGATCGGATCGAATGCGAGCTCGCCCGGATGGAACTTGCGCAGCCCCGGGCCGAGGTGTGCCTGCATGACATCGTGCGCATCCGCGTTCGCATCGGCGTGCGAGGCGCCCTGCAGATGCCCGATCTCGTGCATGAGCGTCGAAAGCAAATCGATCTTGCCTGCGGCGGCGCTATCGGCGGGCGCGATCCATTCGCCGCGCGCTGCGTCGTATGCGAATTCTTCGTCGTCAGCCGGGGTCGGATCGATAAACCATCCGTAGCCCGTCGCATCGATGTCGAGGCGGATGCGATCGTTGTCCGATTGCGCGAGGTATGGCCCTTGGAGGTCGGTGACCTCGATTCGAGGCGCGCCGTCGTAATCCATGCGTGCGGCCGCTTCGGCGAACAGCGCATCGAGCTCCGCAGCGCTCGGTTGCGCGGAGAACGAGGCAGCGACCGCCGCGTCCGCAGACGATGTGTTCGTCGGGCTTTGCGTGCCCTGATCGAACACGATCAACGGCGACGTGCGCTCTACGAGGACCGCCTCGACAGCGGCGTCGGCTGCATCGATGGCCGCGTAATCCGGGGCGGGCGATGCCGATAGCAGCAGCCGCGGTTCGAGTGTCTCGAATACCGCTTTGCGGCCCGCTTCGGATTCGTGGGATCGCCTGAACGCTCGCGCGATCAGCTTGCTCAAGACGCGCGCGCTGGATGGGAACGGGTTACGCAGCCAACCGCGTTGCCGTATGAAAGGATGGTTCCTGGACTGGAATCGACGCATCCCGCCCTCCCAAATTTGCAAGCGAAACGGGCCAGCGAGTCGCAGCCTCGACAAGCCCGTGCGCTAGCATTTGTTCAATACTGAAACCGCATGTTGCCCCCAGCATCGGCAGCCCTTCCGCGGGGTGCCACTGGAATATAGAAACGTGATTGCGCGCTGCCAGGCAAGTATGCGTCCGGGATGTAGCTGGTGCAACGACGTGTTTTAAAAGCGTAAAGAATTTCGACAGTGATCTATTTCGCATACTTCGAAAGGAGGGCTTGCGTCGGCGCGCGTCGCCGCCGCTGGTAGACGCGCTATGCGGGGGGCTTGCGGTCATTGACCGCGCGAGGGAGGGGATAGTGTCTGCGCGTTCAGTAGGTGCATCGATGCGCATCGAGCGCTCGGCGCGGACGAAGCTGGACTTAGCACGGGATTCACTTACGGGCCACCCAGATCCTTCGTACGGCGTGGGGACGATGAGCAATGGGGGTGCCGCTCGTTCGCGGCTACCGGATCAAGACGCCGGGAGAGAGTCGGCGGAGGTTCGATACGTGGACTGTGCAGGGTAGGCGGGAGCCTGGCTTCTGAACTGCGCAAGGCTCGGCGATGGACTGAAGCAGCTGATGGCCTAATTCGCTAATGGCCTTCGGCGAAATACTTGAGCCAGCGTTACTAGTCACGGCGCCAGGCGCACTCGGTTATTCTCCGGTTGCCGGCAAACTGCATCAAGGCAGCGAGTACATCAGCGGAATAACTCCACCTTCGCCTCACGGAACCAGAGGAAGTTCGCCGGGGCAGCCGAGACCGGCCCATTGATGGCGAACACGGCGATTTCGAACCTGTCTCCAGGTGATACGACATTGCCGCCGAGCACCAGGCGGTTGGGCATGTTGAATCCCTGGATGGTTGCGGGGCTCGGGCGGCCGGCGGCGCGCGGCATTTCGCCGTTGACCCAGACTTCCGCATAGTCGTCGACGTTGACGCGCAAGACTGCTTTCGCGCCCGCGGTCTCGAAGCCCAAAGCGTTCGCCGGGATCGTCAACGCCGTGCGAAACCAGAAGAACGATACCATCCCGCCGCCGCGCTTGCCGCCGAGATCGGCAGGCGGGACCACTTCCCACTTCGAATCGTCGAAGCCGAGCAATTCGGCGTGCGGATCGACATCGTAGGTCGTCTTGAACTCCGGCCGCGAATCGGCGAGCGCAGGACACTCGACGAGCTTCGCTTCCCGCCCCCGCCATATTGCGCCGAAGGCCGCGGACCCCGCTTCGGTCATGAGATCGACGACCTGTACCGGCGGCACCAACGGCGCGATCGGCGGCTGCGGTTGCAGCAGCGGCGGGATCGCGGGCGGCAGCGAATGCGTGGGGCGGGTGTACTTGTTCGACGGCATTTGTCAGCCCTTTCGGTCGGAGGAGTAGGCGAAGCGGTCCGCGACGAGAAACTGAGAGTAACCGTAATCTTGCCTGCCTTGTACGGGCGTCGAAGCGCGTTTCAGCGCTGATGCGTGCGACCGCGGCGTCCCCACGGGCGGCGCGCGCACCGATTCCTGCTTCGGCGATTCACTTCAATCCGTACCACACGCCGTGTCCGCTGCCGTGCTGTTCCAGCTGATTGCGCTCGGTCAGATCCCGGAAGTGTTGCGGCTGGCCCCGGTCAGCTTGATGGCATCCATCATCGTAATGCGCCCGTGCTCGCGGGCGAATTCCACGATTTGCAAGGACAGCGCGGGCAACGCGGCCAGCACGATCTTCTCGCGCTCCACCTTCTTATCCAGCCGTCGCACCTGCTCGGCCAGCGAGCGCAGGAAGAACAGCAGCCACGGCTGCCAGTTCGGTGTGCCGGTGCGAATCGTCGCCTGCGTCTGCCGCAGTGCGAGGTAGTAGGCATCCTTGTTCGCCTCGATCAGGCTTTCCAGTGAGCTGTATGGAACGTAGGCGTACCCGCTCTGCAGCAACAGCAAAGTGGTCAGCACCCGGCTCAATCGCCCGTTGCCATCCTGGAATGGATGGATTTCCAGGAATACGACGACAAAGACGGCGATGACGAGCAACGGGTGCAGATGTCATGCGACATTCGGTGTTATTGGGCATAAAAATGGCCGGGGCGAATCTCGATAGAACCCATAGGCCGGCGCACCGGGGCCGGGTACAGCCATCTCGGACCGGCCGGCACGCACCATCAGCAGGAGTAGTCGTCCTCCAGCTTGTCGAGCAGTCGCTGCGCGAAGCGACGCTCGCCGGAAGTCATGAGGGGGCGTTGGCGTAGTGCGAGGCTAGACCGGCCATCCGGATTCGGATACATGCCGGTGAAAGGCCGACTTGAGCGCGGCGGGTCGTCGTCCGCGCGCCAAGATTCTGCAGAACGTCAAGCCGTCCATTGGGCGGAAAGCTCCGCGCAAAGCTCGATGAGCGAGATCGCTTCCACGCCCTCCGCGAGCGGGAAACGATCCACGCCGCCATAGACCACAAGGCGCCGCTCCGGACGCACGGTCTCACAGGCAAGGTGGAAGCCACGCTCGATCTTCGGCGCGAGACCGCGCTTCACCTCGATCGCCCAGGCCTTGCGCCGGCCGCTGAGCTTCAACAACAGGTCAATCTCTGCGCCGGCGGCGGTGCGGAAGAAGTACGCCTCGGTGCCGACC